>NZ_JALJRR010000005.1:0-124290 GCF_024519615.1 Pseudomonas sp. Pse79 | reverse complement strand
ATGTCTCTCGGTAGTTATCCGCAAATCAGCCTCAAAGAAGCCCGTGCGCGACGTGATGAGGCGCGCGCCTTGGTCGCCCAAGGCATCAATCCCTATGAGCACCGTAAACAGCAGCGTCGTGCTGTTCGTTTTACGGCAGAGCAGGCCTTCGAGGCCGTGTTCAATCAATGGGTGGAGTTCCGCAGGCTAAGCCTGAAGGAAGGGCGCCAGAGCACGCTCTCGCAAATCTTGAGAATCTTCAACAAAGACGTGCTGCCCACACTGGGCGGGCGGTCTATCTACGATATCAATCGTCACGATCTGCTGGATTTGCTGAGCAGGATCGAACAGCGCAAGGCCTTAACGACAGCTGAAAAGTGTCGGGCCTGGTTAAATCAATTGTTCCCCTATGCGTTGGTAAAAATCGAGCATAGGCTGGAGATGTCTACGTTGCTGGGGGCAGTCCAATGAGCTTGCAAAGTGTCTAGAGAGTCCGTGGCGATTCACATCGGTCAAACTTTGAAGTGACTGACAAGTTGCTGTAACTGTACCCCCAAGCGCGCGAGTTCGATACTGGAGGCCGCTGTCTCCTCACTAGCTGAGGCGGTCTGCTCAGACACGTCGCGTACACTCAAAATGCTGCGGCTTATTTCCTCCGCCACCGAACTTTGTTGTACTGCGGCGGCAGCAATCTGTTGGTTCATGGCTTGAATCCCAGAAACCGTCTGAGTGATGCTAGCTAAAGATGCGCCTGCTTTACCTGCCAACGCCACAGTGCTATCGGTTAGTTCGCGGCTGCTCTGCATAATACTGGACACCTGACGTGTTCCACCTTGCAAGCCTGCCACCAAGCTTTCTATTTCCTCAGTGGACTGCTGAGTACGCTGAGCCAGTCCTCGTACTTCGTCAGCGACCACTGCAAAACCGCGCCCTGCCTCACCTGCGCGAGCAGCCTCAATGGCCGCGTTAAGGGCCAATAAATTAGTTTGCTCAGCCACCGCCTTGATCACGTCCATGATCTTGACGATGCGCCCACTTTCTTGTTCAAGCTTATTCATAGCTTCCGCTGAACGCCCGACTTCGCTGGACAAACGCTCAATCTGGGCGATGGCTTCCGCGACTACTTTGTCACCAGCGCGCGCCTGAGCATCGGCCTCTGATGCGGCAACGGAAGCTTGTTCCGCATTCCGCGCAACTTCATGCACAGTGGCCGACATTTCGTGCATCGCAGTAGCCACTTGGTCGGTCTCGGTTTTCTGGCTATTGACCCCAGCGCTGGTCTGCTCAGTGACAGCTGAAAGCTCTTCTGCTGCACTGGCGATCTGGGTGACTCCATCGCGGATACCACCGATCAGATCGCGCAAGGTACTACCCATGCGCTGAATACCTTGTTGCAGCACACCCAGTTCGTCTCTACGGGTCACGACCATGTTTTGCGTGAGATCGCCCGCTGCAATGCAATCGACCACAGCCAGAGTCTCCTGCAATGGGCGGGTAATCTGGCGGGTGATTATCAGAGCTGCAAGAAGCCCCAATAACATTGCCAAAGCAGTGCAACTCAACTGCAGCGTGCGGGCCTGAGCACTATCTGTTTCAAGGGCGGCCAGCTGTCTGGCATACATTTCATCAGTCAGACGGGTGATGGCCTCTCCGAAATTGACAGTGTCCTGCACGGAGTGGTCGATAGCCCCATTACTGGCTGTAAAATCCTGCACTGAGCGGCGGTAAGCCATCAGAGCGGTTTCCAGTTGCCTGATAGGATCGGCATAGGCGGCACCAAAGGTGTTGTTGAGGGTTTCAATGCCCTTGAGCGCACTATCAAGCTGGCGGGCGGCGGCTTGTTCCGTAGTGCTGTTGGGATTGCCGGTGTAGCCACGAACTTCATAACGCACCAGCGCGACATCCTCTTTGGCCTTGAGGATGACTTTGTATAACTCATAACGGCGCTGATCAGAGACTGGCATTGCTTCTACGTCATTGATGAGCTTGGCAATCAGCGCGGCGCCTTTGACCGCATTGGTGGCCATTTCCTTACGGGTGGCCGCACTATTGCGATAGGCCTCGCGCATCGTATTAATTGCCATTTGATACTGAGAGGTGGCTTGGTTGATCAGCGCAAGACTTTGCAAGTTTTCAGGTAGCTGCAGTTCTTTTGCGAGGCTTTTTTGCTTGGCGACAAACAGTTCCAGCGCATCCTGGATCAATGCACCTTGTTGCTCGTCACCCTTGTCCACCTGATACTGAAAACGGGCCCTCCGTAGATGATCAAGACGGTTGCCGAGTTCGGTGATGCCGGCCATTCGATTACTACGGTCAATCATTTTTCCCAAGCTGAACCAGCTGGTCGCGGCAAGGATGGCGGTTAGAAGGAGTACAACAGCAAAGCCCAAGGCCAGCTTGAGCATGACGCTGATATTCGCGAGCCAAGAGTTCATAGCGTTCCTTTGGTAATCAGCCGTGACCGATGAAAACTGGCGCGGTCATCTGAGAAGGGGGGGAGGTATAATCAATATTGATATGGATGATTGGATGAATATAGCACAGTGATGGCTCGGTGCCATCACAAGCTTTTAATGATTTCGACGATACGTGTCAGAATGGCGACAGCTAGAAAAATGAATCGCCCAGGATTCTCTAGACACCTTGCAAAAAGTTATACAAGGTGCTCGATTTCGTAAAAGGGTGGTGGCCGGCCTATGCAAGTCGGCATGCAATCCTACCGATCAATCACTACGCTCCACCCTGAAGCCTCTCTAGGTGGTTTTGACATCTGCCGCACTCAGGAGAAAGTCCGGTTAGCGCATTGCTTTCAAGACAAGACGGTTGCAGAGGTCGCATACGCCGTCATGAACAGTGAGAGGCAACTATTGTGGGTGGGTTTTTCCAACATTGAGGTCTGAATGACGAACCTTGCAAGCCGTGAAGAGCTAATCACATGGCGAACCTTAAGGTCTTCTCATGCACAGTTATGCGCGCTTAGATATCCAGACAAATTTTGCCGAAATGCTTGTTGGTTTCCTGATACTTGAACGCTTCGACAATCTCGTTCAAAGGGAAATGACGATCAATAATCGGACGCATACCATTAGCATTGATGGCTCGGATCATGTCTTGCTGCTGGCTGCGGCTGCCCACCAATACACCCTGCAGACGTACTTGCTTGATCAGTGCGGGTACAAAATTCATTGCACCGCTTACGCCACTCAGTATCCCGATGATGGAGATGTGACCAGCAACCCGAGTTGCAACCATCGATTGCTCGAGAGTCGCGGGGCCGCCGACTTCTATGATGTGATCAACACCACGGCCACCCGTTAGAGCGCGTGCAGTTTCACCCCAGTTAAGGTCTTTGCGGTAATTGATCACATGATCAGCGCCTAGTCCTTTCAGACGTTCAAGTTTTTCGTCGCTTGAAGAGGTAGCAATGACGGTAGCGCCGGCCAATTTAGCGAACTGCAGAGCGAAAATTGAAACGCCGCCAGTGCCTTGGACGAGCACGGTGTCGCCCGGCTTGAGTGAGTCATCGGCCATCAGGGCGCGCCACGCAGTAAGGCCGGCAGTGGTGAGCGTGGACGCTTCAGCATGGCTGTATCCGATAGGCGCGAGAGTGAACGATGTGGCTTTGGCCGTCACTTGCTCACGAGCGTAGCCGTCAATGCCATCACCTGGCACGCTAACAAAACCCTCAACCAGTGGCGCACCATTGATCCACTCAGGGAAGAATGTACTAACGACCGAGTCACCCACCTTGAATTCAGTGACATCTTCGCCGACAGCAATGACTTCACCTGCGCCGTCGGCCATGGGGATGCGTTTTTCACTAGGCCCCCACATACCGCTGACCACCGCGAAGTCGTGGTAGTTGAGCGAGTTGGCGTGAAGGCGCACTGTGATTTCGCCGCGCGCTGCGGCCCGTACTTCGCTACTGCCAACCACAACCTTTTCATAACCGCCACCGGGTTGGACGAAGATAGTTTTACTGCTCATAGGGGATTCCTTGTGTTTTCTAATTACGCGAAATTACGACCGTTCGGCAAGCCTGAATCACCGGCAATGACTACACGATAGGCGACACGGATGGGCTTGCGCTCAACGTGACGGCCCGCGGCGGGAAAATCTGGCGTTTCAATACTGCTGGGCGGGCGTGCAGAAGCGTATGTCTCTCGGTAGTTATCCGCAAATCAGCCTCAAAGAAGCCCGTGCGCGACGTGATGAGGCGCGCGCCTTGGTCGCCCACGGCATCAATCCCTATGAGCACCGTAAACAGCAGCGTCGTGCTGTTCGTTTTGCGGCAGAGCAGGCCTTCGAGGCCGTGTTCAATCAATGGGTGGAGTTCCGCAGGCTGAGCCTGAAGGAGGGGCGCCAGAGCACGCTCTCGCAAATCTTGAGAATCTTCAATAAAAACGTCCTGCCCATACTGGGTGGATGGTCTATCTACGACATCAATCGTCGCGATCTGCTGGATTTGCTGAGCAGGATCGAACAGCGCAAGGCCTTATCGACAGCTGAAAAGTGTCGGACCTGGTTTAATCAATTGTTCCGCTATGCGTTGGTAAAAATCGAGGGGCTAGAACACAATCCGGCTTCAGGCCTGGATGTGGTTGCACTTCGCAAACCTCCTGTTACTCACAATCCATTTCTCCGTATGGAGGAGTTCCCGGCCTTGATGGCTGCTCTTCGAAACTACGATGGCGCCAACCAAACTCGGCTTGGCCTTCGGTTGTTGCTGCTGACCGGTGTCCGCACGGGCGAGTTGCGGCTGGCGACACCCGACCAGTTCGATTTGGAGAAGCGCTTGTGGATCATACCGGCGGAAGTGGTGAAACAACTCCAGCTAGCGATGTGCAAGCCAGGTAAGCAGATCCAAAACGTACCGCCTTATATCGTGCCACTGTCGGTGCAGGCGCTGGAGATAGTGCGCCATTTGTTGGACCAGGTTGTCCCCGCGCAGCGCTACTTATTTGCGCATCGAAGCGACCTGAGCAAGCGCATCAGTGAGAACACTCTGAATGGCGCTACTGTGTCGATGCGAATGTGCTGGAGACGTCGGGTACTCGGATCGGCATGCCGATCGCTGTTGGACTGGTCAGCGACACGGGTTGCGATCCGGTCGAGACGGGCAATTTGGCCTCGGTCCTGCCTTTTCAGCAGGGTGGGCCGTGTTGGCGAGCGCACCTTACTGCTCCCCAATTGCGTCGTCGTCTGAGTCTGTCTGACGCATAACCCATCACCATTTTGCCGAGTGTCCCGACGTGTGGTGATGGGCGATCAGGTGACCGGGACTGCCACATGACCTAGCGAAAAAGCTCGCAGGTTCCCCTGCGCGCTTCATTTCCTGATTAGTAAGCCTAGGTAAGTGTCCTTCGACGGCCGACACAGGGTTCTGGATATCCTCGGTAGGCGTTCTAACTTACTCCGTCTACGACAAACCCTCGATAGACTGCACCCTTGAGCCTGTGTCCAACGATGGACTGATACGCGTCGCCGTGATACCAGGCCTTGGCTTCGTCGAATGTCGGGAAGGAGAAAAGTACAACGCCTTCTGGTAATTCCCCTTCAAACGCCTCAATCCGTTGATAGGCTGAAAGCATCGTGGACTGCAGGCCGGCAAGAGCAATGGTGGCTTTTTGTGCATAGATATCAAGCTCATGCTGATCGAGCGTTTTCTCTCGGATGAAGATTACATAAGCAGTCATGATCTGTCCCGTTAGCTATCGTTGACTGGGTCATCACATCAGTGGCTGATAACGACCTTGCCAAAGACGTCACGTGTCATGAGTTTTTCATACGCCCGCTTGGCGTCCCCAAACTCAAAACGACTGTCGATTACAGGGCTGATTCCATGTGCGGCGATGCCTGCGATCAAATCTTCCAGATCTTGTCGATTGCCCAGGGCGATAGGCTGGTATCGCGCCTGGCTCATGAACATGGACATGAAGTCGACGCTGCCTTCCAAGCCCGCGAGTACCCCAACCATCGAAACCTGGCCACCCACCGCAATGGCTTTGACCGACTCCTGGAAAGTGCCTGAGCCACCCACCTCAACGATGCGATTGACGCCATTGCCGTTGGTAAGCGCCCGGACCTGCTGCGACCATGCGGGATGGGTTTTGTAGTTGATGATGTTGGCTACGCCCAACAGCTTGAGCTGTTCGGACTTCTCATCGCTGGATGTCGTGGCAATGACGCGCGCGCCCAGCGCTTTTGCAAACTGGATGGCGAACAACGAGACGCCTCCCGTTCCCTGTGTCAGTACCGTGTCGCCTGCGCTTACTCCTTTGACCGCAGACCACGCAGTGACCGCAGCACAAGGTAGGGTAGCGGCCTCTTCAAAGCTCAGACTGCCAGGAATGTGGGCCAGAGCGTTTTCTGATGTGACGCGGTAATCTGCCAGCCAGCCGTCGACATCATATGAATACTGGGAATACTTTCCGGTGAACGGCCCGTCAATCCATTCAGGGAAGAATGAGTTCACGACTCGATCCCCAGTGACGAAGCGAGTCACTCCCTCGCCAACGGCGATCACCTCACCTGCACCATCGGAAAGAGGGATGGTGCCCGATGGTACGGGCGCTGTGTAGTGTCCTTGCAGAATGAGGATGTCTCGGAAATTCAACGAGGAGGCGCGTACGCGGACGACGACTTCGCCTGAGGCCGGAGTCGGAATCGCTATGGCACCGTTGACAAGGCCATCGAGCCCGCCAAATTTTTCGAGGTGATAGGCGCGGTTTTGTTTGGTTTCAGCATTCATGAAGCAGTCCTTTCTAGGGGGTTGATACATTATTTTCCCCTTGAATGCCGTGGTTGATAATCCACTGCCACCTACTCATACTGTTTAGATGAACTACACAATCGGACGCGGTGAGTTAGATGGGGTTCTCGTGTTCTTGGCGGTCGCCGAGGCGCGCGGCTTCCGGGCGGCTGCGCGCCGCCTTGGCATTACGCCATCAGCTGTTAGTCAGGCGATACGCACATTCGAACAGCGAGTGGGAGTGCCACTGCTGGCACGAACTACCAGAAGCGTCGGACTGACTGAGGCTGGAGCAAGACTGCTGCTTCAAGTGCGGCCTGCTGCTCAGCAGGTACTTCTGGGAATTGAGTCCGCGCGTAACTTCGGTGAGTCTGTAACCGGGCTGCTTCGAATCAGTGTTCCCAGGCCAAGTGTTCCTATGCTGACAGAACGCTTCGTGCCTGGGTTCCTTAGCGCGAACCCGGGAATACAGCTTGAATTTGTCGGTGATGATCACCTGGTGGACATCATTGATGAAGGTTGCGATGCCGGAGTACGACCGCGTTCATATGTACACGCTGATATGGTTGCGGTACCTCTGACCGCTGAGGAACCCAGCATTGTTGTCGGCTCACCGTCCCTGATCGCGCGCTATGCGCGGCCTCTGCTACCTGATGATATCTTGGGCCTGCCGTGCATCACCTATCGGCAGGCGGGTATTGTGCTGGACAGCTGGACATTCAGCGTCTCGGGCGAAAGACACGTAGTGCGCGTCCGTGGTCCGTTGATACTGGATGATGTGGCCGCTTGTATTCACGCCGCGGAGCGAGGGGTCGGATTGTTCATGCTTCCGCGATCTCTCGTTGCGCGCCATATCCACGCTGGAACACTTGAAGTCTTACTCGAAAGCTTCTCGGTGACCTTTCCCGGATTGGCGCTTTATTATCCCAGTCGGCGAAATGTGCTGCCCAAACTTCGTGCATTCATCGACTATGTTTTAGTCAGCAGACCTTGATAAGGGCATTGCAGTTTGAATCGCTCCGGGTTTTCTAGACACTCCCCAAGCTCGCCGTGCAGCGCTTTTCAAACTCTACCGGGACAGTTAATTGTTGAAATCATGACGCATTTTTCATGCTCGCAGCGGGAGCGATTTGGCTCGGCATAACGCCGAGCCTATAGAAAAGGCCTAAGCGATTTTCACATTCATCGTGATTCTGGCAGTGAAAACTTTCACGCCACCCTCGTCGAAGATATCAACCGGAACGAACTTGTCGCCGCCGGTTTTCCAGTCAATACCGCTGCCATCAGCTACAGCTCGAATGCTCGATTTTGCTTTCGCGAGATATTCAACGGTCATGCCTTTCGGAATCCATTTGGCGCCTGAAGGAATCGAAGCGTCAGTCATCATTCCGCCCGCGAGCTCGGCTGCGTTGCACAGGGCTATCGCGTGCACAGATGCCAGATGGTTGGTGATTTCCTTGCGAAACGGCACGTTAACGACTGCATGGCCTGGGCTGAGCTCTGAAATCTCAGGGGCGATCGTGCTGAAGTAAGGTGCCATTTGGCAGGCCATATTGCTGAACGCGGCGGGGCCTACGCTATTGAACATACTTAGAGCTTGACTCATGAGATACCCTCGCGGTTGGTTGCAGAATAATATTCTGTAGCGGAATAATGTTCTGTATTTCTGGAGGCTGTCAAGCCAAGCTTTCTTTACGGTGCGTTCACCCTATAGACTCCGCTTCATTTGGCGTTTCCCCTCATGCATTCAACTGATCTGATCGAGCGTATCTATCCGGGAAGGCGTAGCGAGCTCAAGCGCACAATCCTGCGCCGAGCACTTGCCTGCTTTAACGAGGTAGGCATCGAAGCCACAAACATCGAAACCATTCGGGCTCAATGCGAAACGAGCGTAGGCGCTATCTATCATCACTTCGGCAGTAAAGAGGGACTGGTGGCCGCTCTTTTTTTCGCTGCGCTAGAAGATCAGGCAGCGCTCCGAGATAGCTATTTGCAAAAAGCACAGACGGCTCAAGCGGGTGTAGCGGCTCTGATCTATAGCTACGCTGAATGGGTCGATGAGCAACCGGACTGGGCTCGCTTTGTTTTCCAAAGTCGCTACGCCGTCTCAAGTGGGCCTTTCAACGGTGAATTGCTTGAACGCAATAAACAACGCAACAGGCAGTTGCTGGACTGGATGAGTGTCGAGGGCCGCAAGGAACAGTTCAGTCATCTTCCTGTAGAACTCTTACCGTCACTCATCATCGGCGCGACAGAAAGCTATTCGCGTGCCTGGCTTTCCGGGAGGGTCGAAAAAAGCCCGAAGCAGTATCAGGACTTTCTCGCGAAAGCTGCTTGGAATTCGATTACGCAAATTGACTAGATAGCTAACTGACTTTTGAGTAAGCGTTGGAGGTTCTGAATCAGCTGGCTTTCAAGGCGCAGGAGGCACGTCGCACATCACCTCGGCTGCAGTGAATCGCTCAGGTTTAAACCGCCCCATCACCTTTGCGGGTGCTGTTAGCTTTTCGGCCACGTGGATTTGGATTTACGGGGACGCTTTTCCCGTACTCGCTCCACCAGGTGGCGAGTGCCGCCATCGTCGGCCCGAGCGCACTCGCCTTGGCTGTCATCTCATATTCGACGCGCGGTGGTACTTCCGCGAAGACTGTTCGCGAGATCCGGCCATCGTTTTCAAGCTCTCGGAGTTGCGCCGTCAGCATGTGTTGTGTGATACCGCTAATCGCAAACGCACAAGCGGAGTTGGGCTATTCAGCCTCCCACCTTGTGCCTTTGATGATCGTGGTCAAAGTACTGGGTCCTGCCACGATTCTCTGGTGCTTTAACGTGGCGCTCAGTGATCTGGCTTATGTCGGCATGTTTTATCATCTGCTGCTCTCCGCCCTAGCACACCTGGGTGTTCGCAAACCCAAAGGTTTTCTCCCGGCAGTCGTAGCACTCATCCTCTTGGCCGCCTCCTTCATGACACAAAACGCTGTTCGCGATAAAAGACGCCTTGGCGTGTCTTGTGTTTTTTATGCGATGTTCACCGATGCAACCGGCTCCCGCGTGGCAGAGCGTGCAGCCAGGAAGGCAAGCACAGCCGCCACGCCCAGCAATGCGGCGCTCAACTCGAAGGTTGCGCGATAGCCGCTCAAGTCAAACACCAGCCCGCCAACGGTTGCACCCGAGGCAATGGCCAGTTGAATGATCGCCACCATTAAGCCGCCTCCCGCTTCAGCAGCCTCTGGCAATGTTCTGGCCAGCCATGTCCACCATCCCACTGGAGCTGCCGTTGCAACCAGTCCCCAGAGACCCAACAAGACAGTGGTGGTGGCCGCCGAACTGCCGAATGAAACGAGCGCCAGTGCGATCACCGCCATCAATATCGGAATGACGATGAGGGTGCGATGCAGGCCATTTTTCAAGAAGGCTTCAATCAGGAAGGTTCCCGCGAGCCCAGCCAGACCCAAGACGAGCAACATCAGCGATAGCGTGGAAACACTGACGTGCGTGACCGTTTCAAGGAACGGGCGCAGGTAGGTAAACAGCATAAACTGCCCCATGAAAAAGACACTGACCGCCACCATGCCTAACGCGACCGGTAGGCTTTTCATCAACTTGAAGACATTCCCAGTGCCCGAACCACTTTGTGACTTCATCGCCGGAAGGCTAAATAGAAGCCAGGCAGAGGCGATCACCGCGACCGGAATAACGCACAAAAATGCACCGCGCCAGCCGATCAACGCGCCAAGGAAACTGCCCAGCGGCGCTGCAATCACTGTTGCCAGAGCGTTGCCGCCGTTGACGATTGCCATGGCGCGAGTGATCTGGTCTTCAGGCACCAGGCGCATGGCGGTTGCGGCCGACAGCGACCAGAAGCCGCCTATCGCTACCCCGATCAACGCGCGACCGATCATGAACACCCAGTAATTCGGCGCGAAAGCGACCACTGTTCCCGAAATGATCATCAGCACAGTCAGTGACAACAGCAGAGGTTTGCGGTCGACCCGCGCCGCCACCGAAGCGATCAGAAGGCTGGCGAACAGCGCAAACAGCCCAGAGACAGAAATGCCCTGGCCCGCTTGCCCCTCGGTGATATGCAAGTCGGCGGCAATCGGCGTCAGCAGGCTGACGGGCATGAATTCCGATGCCACCAGCACGAAGGCTGCAAGCGACATGGCTAATACCGCGCCCCACGATTGTTCAGCTTTCCGGGGGGCGTGGAGGGAGTGGTTGCTCATTGATTGAATCCTGTCATGCGCGAAGCGTTGCGGCCCCGTAAATGAGGCCGCGCGAGAGAACCGGTGCCCGGCCAGGGGCACCGGCCATTTACTTCAGGTTGCTTTTGAAGAACGAAGTCAACTTAGCGAATGGAATGAGGTTGACCCGGTCGTAAAGATCCACATGTCCGGCATCTGGAATGATCAGCAGTTCTTTGGGTTCGGCAGCGCGTTTGTAGGCGTCTTCACTGAACTCGAGCGAGTGTGCCTTGGCACCAGCAATGAACAGCAGTGGGCGAGGGGAGATCGAATCTATGTCGTTAAACGGATAGAAGTTCATGAACTTCACGTTGCTGGTCAGTGTAGGCATGGTGGTGGTCTGCGCCGATGCGCCGGCAGGCGTAACCTCGCCACGCGGGGTGCGGTAGAAATCGTAGAACTCGTCACCCACGGCGTTACCGGTCAGCTTCAGCGGCGTGCCGCTGGTATAACGGATTTGACCACCCTGAAACTCTATATCACGCTGCTGCGCCGCTTCGCGAATGATCTGCTGACGTTGTTCCGACGTTACGCCATGCTTGAGGCCGTTACGATTGGCTGCGCCCATGTCGTACATGCTGACGGTGGCGATCGCCTTGAGGCGCGGATCAATCTTGGCCGCGCTGATGGCGAAGCTGCCACTGCCACAGATGCCAATGACGCCAATAAGCTCGCGATCAACAATGGGTTGAGTGCCGAGAAAGTCCACGGCGGCACTGAAGTCTTCGGCATAGATATCAGGCGAGACCGCTTGGCGAGGTGTGCCCGCACTTTCGCCCCAGAAGGACAAGTCCAGCGACAGCGTGACAAATCCCTGCTCGGCCATTTTGGTGGCGTAGAGGTTTGCGCTTTGCTCCTTTACCGCGCCCATGGGGTGGCCAACGATGATGGCGGCGTTTTTCGTTTTCGGGTCGAGGTCTTTCGGGGTGAACAAGTTGCCCGCGACTTTCATTCCGTATTGATTGTTGAAGGTGACCTTTTCCACCGTCACTTTGTCGCTTTTGTAGAAGTTGTCTGCACCGTTTGACATATCGGCTCCCATCGAAGAGAAAGAGGTAACAAGTAGCCCGAGGGCGAGAAAAATACCTTTCACTGGATCATCCTTTCGGTTGAGTCGTTACCGGCTGGAGTCTTTCGACTAGCCAACCAATGTGGCGTTGTCGATCACAAAGCGATACTTGACGTCACCCTTGAGCATCCGTTCGTAGGCGTTGTTGATCTGATCGGCTCGAACCAGTTCGATGTCGGCGACGATGTTGTGCTCGGCACAGAAATCCAGCATCTCCTGTGTTTCAGGGATGCCGCCGATCATCGAGCCGGCAATAGTTCGGCGCTTCATGATCAGGTTGAACACGTTGGGTGATGGATGCGCGGAGGCGGGGGCACCGACCAGCGTCAGCGCTCCGTCGCGCTTGAGCAACACCAGAAACGCATCCAGATCGTGGGGCGCTGCGACGGTATTGAGGATGAAGTCGAAGCTCTTGGTATGCGCGGCCATCTCCTCAGCGTTGCGCGATACCACCACTTCGTCCGCGCCCAATTCCTTTGCCGCTTCGCGCTTGGATTCCGATGTGGTGAATGCCACGACATGGGCGCCCATCGCATGGGCCAGTTTGATGCCCATGTGGCCTAGCCCACCAATACCGACCACGCCGACTTTCTTACCCGGCCCGACGTTCCAGTGGCGCAGCGGCGAATACGTGGTGATGCCCGCGCACAGCAGCGGTGCGACGGCGGCCAGTTGTTGCTCGGGATGGCGGATGCGCAGGACGTAACGCTCATGCACCACAACGTTTTGTGAGTAGCCGCCGAGCGTCCAGCCAGGAGCGTCTGGGGTAGGAAAGTTGTAGGTTCCGATCATGCCGTCGCAATAGTTTTCCAGGCCGGATTCACAGTCGTCACAGTGTTTACAGCTGTCGACGATGCAACCGACACCGACCAGATCGCCGACTTTGAATTCCGCTACATGGGCGCCGACCGCCGATACGCGGCCGACAATTTCGTGTCCCGGTACGCAGGGGAACTGCGTGCCTGCCCATTCGGCACGCACCTGATGCAAGTCCGAATGGCAGATACCGCAGAAGGCGATGTCGATCTGAACGTCATGGGTGGCGGGGGAACGGCGACTGATCTGCAAAGGCTCAAGGGGTTTGTCGCCCGCATGAGCACCATAGGCTTGTACAAGCATGGGAGAGTCCTCGATGGTGTGTCGGATGAACATTTTCCCGCTCTGCCCTGACTGCAAACAGTGCATTGCGCTGGATTACTTGCCTGATTCTATGAGTCTGCGTTCTTTTGCAGGACGGTTGCGCGCGGGCGAGTTAGAGTTCAGCGAAGAGGTACGAGACGAACATGATGCCCCCACACGAAACCCCCACATCGCCCCAAGAGGCGCTCGTCCAGGTCATTGGCTCGCGGGTCTTGAAACCCGGTGACTACGCAACATCGATTGCGGGTCTCGGCTTCTTTAGGCGCGAACACCCGTCGCCGCCTGTTGTTTGCATGGTCGAACCGAGCATCATTCTTGTCGCCCAAGGCGAGAAACAGCTGTGGGTAGGCGGTGAGGGTTATCCGTATGACACCTCGCGTTTTCTGGTCACCTCACTGGATTTGCCGGCCAACTCGGAGGTGCTCAAGGCGAGCCCGGAGCAACCGTGCCTGGGCCTGACGTTCAAGCTCGATTTGCGCATGCTGGCAGAGCTGATAGCGCAGAGTGATCTGCCGCCCACCCGTGAACGCTCGGCCGCGAAAGGGGTAGGCATCGGTTCAGTGACCGCAGCCATGCTGGCGCCGTTCGAGCGCTTGTTGGCGCTGCTCGATGAGCCGGAAGCTATTCCTGTTCTCGCCCCCTTGATCCAGCGTGAAATTCACTACCGTCTCTTGAAAAGTGATCAGGCTGGCCGGCTTCGACAGATAACTTCTGTCGATGGCCAAGGTTATCGGATCGCGAAAGCCATCGATTGGTTGAAGTTGAATTACACTTCGGCGCTTAGAGTCGATGAGCTAGCGGCCCGTGTACAGATGAGCACGCCAACCTTCCACCACCACTTCCGCCAACTCACCGCAATGAGCCCCTTGCAGTATCAAAAATGGCTGAGGCTGAACGAGGCAAGGCGATTGATGCTCAATGAACACCAAGACGTATCCAGTGCGGCTTTCAAGGTTGGATATGAAAGCCCCTCCCAGTTCAGCCGCGAATACAGTCGATTCTTTGGTGTTGCGCCTAAACGAGATATCGCAGTGTTACGAAAGGGCAGGCTAGCGACATTGTGAGGTCTTCTTGGCGAATCAGATCCGAGCAAGGGTCCGATTCACCAGCCGCTGCTCGGGTGGCGATAGGGTACGTCCCGCCAGTTGCACGATGGCGCACTCGATACACATGTCCGATGGCAAAAGTTCGGGATGTAACAGGCGCGCAAGTTTACTAGGCCGCCATTACGGGCGTCATGATCCAGCCAAGAGTTTCAGGTGAACAGGAGGTTGTCGCCACACAACGTCAGGTCGCGTAGCAACGACGGGTTGTCAAAGGTCAGTTCCCACCAGTATCGCCTGATTCTGTTTCATGATGAACATCGCGCGCAGGCGCGGGGCGAGAGACTTGTCGAGCATCACGAAGGACCAGGCATAGCCCGGCACCTGCGTCGGTGAACGGGGGGAGTCTGCTGGAGTAGTGGATGTTCCGGCCGGCGGTAGAGGGCGGCGGGCCGGGCCAGCAGAACCAATTGGGTGTATACCCGTTACTGGCTGCCTCCTTGCAGCCAGTAACAAAGGGTTGTTACTACGTATTGTTCAAGAGGGTTCCCGAGCAAAGTCGCAGTAAGTTAGGTGGGATATCTCGATCCTATCCGCAACGAGTTTTTCATCGAGCTCAAACCCGCTGCCTGAAAGCCCTGGGTAGCGATTACTTGAGCGTGACGTCGAGCATCGGCGGGATGTAACCGTAGTCGTACTCGGCAACCACGAACGTCTGCTGCCCTTTGATCTTGATCCCCACCGTCGGTGCTTCGGTGCCGCCGATACGAATCTGCGTGCCGGTTTCGTCGGTCGGTACGCTGTCGATAAATGAGGTCACCAGGCCGTTGGGCATCACGCAGTGCGAGTAGGTCTGGAACGGCTGGGAAGACGGATTTCCCAGTACCAGGCCGGAACCGTTCAAGGGTACGTAAGGACCGAACAGCGAATCTGCGACAAAGCCGTACACACCGTCTGGCCCGGTCACCCCATCGGCATAGGTAAAGGTGTGGCTGATGGTGAACAGGTAGTACTTGCCGTCCTGGAACACGAAGTGCGGGCGTTCGGTCTGATCGTTGACGCCTACCGCGGTCAGCAGCGGCGGCAGCATTTCCCAGTCGTCGCCGTCTTCGTCACGGGCCACTGCGATGCCGACACAGGCGGTCTGGAAGCGCGAGTTGCC
This sequence comes from Pseudomonas sp. Pse79, assembly GCF_024519615.1. NCBI lineage: Bacteria > Pseudomonadati > Pseudomonadota > Gammaproteobacteria > Pseudomonadales > Pseudomonadaceae > Pseudomonas > Pseudomonas sp. Pse79. The sequence continues at coordinate 108,905 of NZ_JALJRR010000005.1, read as the reverse complement.
GACGTCTTCATAACCCGGCGGCACATCACCGACTTCTGCTTCACCGACCTTGTGCGAGCCGCGCTCGCCGGCCACGTTGCCCTCGAACAGCATGTACAGCTTGCCATCCTTCGGGTCGCGGAACGGCCATGGATCACGGAAACCCCAGAAGGCGTTTTGCGCTTCGGTCTGGTACATCTTGCCGTCGGCCTCGAACAGCGGCTTGACCTTCTCGAAGCCGACCAGGCTGACGCCATGCTCGGTGGTCACCACACGGCCACGCACCTTGACGATGGTCGCGCCCGGCGTGACCGCGGTGTAGTACAGGTCCACTTCGCCTTGCTCGTTCAACAGAATCGGCGTGCCGGCCCATTCGCGAACGGTCGGCGAAACCCCTTCAGCCATCACTCGGCCGCCGAGTTCCCAGTCCTTGCCGGTGCGGGAGAACCAGTAGTACATCTTTGCCCGGCCATGGCGATCGTTCCAGTCGCGGGTGATGTCGTAGTTACCGTTCTGGTCGAGGTATTGCGGGTCGTTCGGGTGACGATCCGCAGTCAGGGTGAAGATCACCGACCAGCCATCGACAGAGGTGATGTTGCCGTCGATATCACGCAGCGGCATGGTGTCCCAGATAAATACCTCGTCGCTCAGTACCGGGAAGTTCGCACTGACCAGTGGCTGGGTGGTAGTGGGGTCGTCCGCGCGGACTTTCAGCGCATCGGCTCGGGTCCACAGGCTGGGTTGATGGGGTGTTTTGCCAAATTTCTCAGTGTTGCTTTTCATAGGGAAAAACCTCGTCCATGAATGGATTCAAATAAATACTGATCAAAAAACACTGTATTTATATACAGTCATTTAACTGTAAAAGACTCCTCCCTTCGGGTCAAGGGAAAAAATGCATTTATGCATAATTGAGTTTTTTGTTGAGGCTGATACGTTTCAGCTTGTGATGTTTCTAGAGGTTTGTTCTCGGACCGATCAGCGACGTTACCTGCATGATGCTGGGTAGACGCAGGTGGTCAAATCGATCAACGCTGTCGAACCTTGCAAAGAGTTTTGGTGCGATGGCATGGACGTAGCCCTGCGTCTTCAACGCCTGCATCACTATCAGTAGGAGTCAGGCAATGAACGGTGCAATCGATACGCGGGCACGTCACCGAGAGGCTCAACCGGCATTAATACTTGCAAGTTAGGGGCTGCGGATTGTGGGTTAAGTCAGTCGAATTAATTTCGCAGCTGTTTCGAAAGCCGACAGCAACGATGCTACCGAGCCAATCAAGCTGATCAGGTTGCCTGGGATCGGGTACATCACCCCAAGGGGTTAGTACCGATACAAAGTCGACTCACCGGAGGTACGGACGCAAACTTGGATGAACTGATGGCGATCTCATCCCAGGCCTAGGTCCGTGAAAGCTACCAAAGCGGAGCTGGTCGGCCAGTCCGTGGCGCCGACGTTTCCCGCTCCAAACATAGCGCTACAGAATTCAGTGGAATTCTGTCAGCGATCGAAACAAGGACCTTCGGGTCCTTTTTCCGTTCCGACGGGAACCACTGACATCCAGCACCGTCCAGTGCTTTTAAGTCCTGAATTGTTGGCGCCGAGCGTTCTCCACCGCTCAAGCCCGGTGACTCGGCGAAGCCCTGAACGCTTCCACCGTCAGCGGGCGGCGCCGTGTCGTACCACTTCTATGCAAAAGGCCTGTTCGTAGGGCGGTACGTTGCATTCGACAATATCAGTGGCGGCGACTTGCAGGTGTATACCGACAATGTCGGCCCGGATCGGCTGCTGACGGACATGCCGGTCGACCAGTACCGCCGTATGGACCCGACGAGCCCCCAGTTGTGCCAGATATGCGCAAGTGCGCAGGAGGGAATGGCCTTCGAAGAGCACATCATCGACCACCAGAAACGTGGTATTGGCCAGATCCAACCTGCCCAGGTCCGGGTTTTCGGTCAATTGCGTGTAGGTATGCAGCACTTGCAGGTCGTCGGCGTAGCGCTTGACCTGCAGCGGGTAAACAGGGAGTTCCGGCCGGCCGGTCTGACGCGCAATATACTCGCGCAACCTTTGAGCCAGGGGCAGGCCCCTGCGCTCGATGCCTATCAGTGCCGCATGCGTCGGTGGCAGAAGGGTGGCGGCCTTGCGCGCCATCGTCTGCAACACAACATCCAGCTCATCACTGTCATACAGGCGCAACCGTTGACTTGCCACTAGGATCGTCATTGCTTTCTCCTGCTCAGGAAACATGGGGTCATGCGGTGCCGGCTACGGCAGCAGGCGTATGCCATGAGATACGTGTGCAATCGGCGAGTCTGAACTCCTGAGGTGCCGCACCCTTGCGAGTGCATGTTGGGTCAATGTAGACCGGCTGACCCTGGCAGGATTGATATTGATCAATCGCGATCAATCCAACGCCCGATCCTTTCAACCGACGCGAATCTGCGGTGGCGCCAGAGGTGTGGGCACAAGCTGCCGCGAGTGAATGTATTGCGTGCCCGGGCACTTGATATAAATCAACTCCAAGGCCGCATCGACGGAGGATTCTGAGTTCATAAAGAAGGTGCTCGGTTCGGCGGTGAACACGACAGTTGTCCGCCATTGCGGGCAATGACAAACGTGCAAGCCCATGGAGTCCGATCATGAGCCAGTATCAACGGTTATTGCTGATCATCAACCCGGCGCTGCGCCGGTCTCAAGCCATGAACCATGCTGCCGCTCTGGCCAAGGTCAGCGGTGCCAGCCTGCACATTGCTGCCTTGATCCCGACCTGGAACCTGTTGTCGCTGCTCGAAGAGGGTGACCGGGAAAAAGCTCGCGAAAATTATCTGCAAGATCATCGCGATTGGCTCAAATACCAGGCAGCTCATCTGCGTGATAGTCATAAAGGTATCGAAGTGACGGCTGAAGCGAAGTGGGCCGACGACCTGCAGCAGGAGATTCTCGATTACGTCGCAGAAATGCAGCCAGACCTGCTGATCAAGCAGGTGCAGCGCGAACCGGCACTCAAGCGTGCATTCATCACCCCGCTGGATTGGCGTTTACTGCGTCACTGTCCGATACCGGTCTATCTGCTCAGCGAAGACGACCTGCCCTTGCCGCGCAAGATCGTGGCGGCGGTCGACGCCTCCAATACCCTTGCCCAGGACAACGAGCTCAATGAACGGATCATCCAGCAGGCTTCCAGTCTCGCCATCCAGTGTCAGGCCGAGTTGCACTTGCTGTATGCCTGCGACATTTCCATGGTGTACCTGGGCGATATGGGCGGCGGGGGCCTGACAATTTCGGACCTTGGCAGGCAGTTGCGCAAAGGTCATGAAAAGTCATTCCTCGAACTGGCCGACCGTTATGGCGTGCCTGCCGACCGGCGGCATTTCATTGAAGGACAGCCTGTCGCGGTGCTCCATGCGTTCACCGATGAGCAGCATATGGATGTGATTGTGATGGGCAAGGTCCAGTCCCACGGACTGGACAAGCTGCTGGGCAGCACCACCGAACATCTCCTGTATCAGGTGTCCTGCAGCATTCTGGCTATCTAGCGCGGCGAGGGCCGCCTATTCCGAAATCACAGGCGTGATCGTCGGAGGAGGTCCTCGTGATCCTTAGTCCCTCATTGCAAACCCTCTTGCCAAACCGCGTCGAGGCCGGTCGACGACTGGTGGAACCCTTGCTCAAATACGCCAACGGGTCTGACGTCATCATTCTCGCGTTGCCCCGGGGCGTTGAACGGAACGCCGATTTGCGTTTGCCGACCAACACCCGCGCCTTGCTCGTTTTCGTACACGGCAGCGGTAGTGGCCGTTTGAGCCCGCGTAATCAATACATGGCCGATGTACTGACCCATCAGGGCTTGGGTTCGCTGTTGTTTGACCTGCTCACGGAAACGGAGCAGCGCCTGGATAACTTGAGGCGTATCAGGATTCTGACGCACGCTCGTTTTATCAATCTCTTCAGGCGTGTATGCCGATGAAGAAATTTTATTCCCGGCGATCACTTCCTCGTGATTTTCCAAGCAAGCGCCGCTTTTGTTTTTCCAGGAAGAACATCACTTCGAGCTTCAGATTATCGGGGTCGAGGAAATAAACCGCATAGTAGCCCTCGCCATAATCCGGATAGTCAGCGGGTGCGTCGACAATCGTAACCGCCTGATCCAGCAGGAACGCATAGAGCGCATCGACGTCCTCGCGCGCGGCAACCTCGAACGCATAGTGGTGATAGCCCACATCGCCGGTCCGGTGCTTGTGTTTGCGCCCCTGGGCATCGGCTTCGGTGATCCAGAACAGGGTTTCGCCATTGGTCCAACCAATAACCCGGTCGAACTCCCACTCTATGGTGAATCCCAAGAAACCGAGTACCTGATCGTAGAACGCCCTGGAGCGGTCCAGATCACTGACACGAATAGCCAAGTGGTCTATCCCGATGACGTTCATCCTGTCAGGTCTCCTCGATTTCGGTTTCTTGGGACAAAGAGCGCTGTTGAACTCAGAACGGGGCGTCGATATCGACCACGACAATGAGCTTGTGGTTGACGAACTCCTTGAGCCCGAGCCCGATCAGCTCGCGGCCGTACCCCGAGCGGCGCACGCCACCGAAAGGCAGGTCGGCTTCGACCTTGGTCGGATGGTTGACGAACACCATGCCGGTGGAGATTTTCTTCGCGACTTCTGCGCCATGCGCCGTGTCCGAGGTGAATACCGAACCGCCGAGGCCGAACGGCGAGTCGTTGGCGATACGTACTGCATCGTCTTCATCCTTGGCGCGGAACACCATGGACACCGGGCCAAAGAACTCCCAGTAGCGAGCGGGGTTGTCTTCGGCGACATCGGTCAGGATCGTCGGCTGCACGAATGCCCCATCGACAGGCACGGGCGGCCCGACTTCTTCGGCCTTGGCGCCAAGCTTCACGGCTTCGAGGATCTTTTGCTTGACCTCATTGGCCGCGCTTTGCGAGGAGAGCGGTGCCAGGGTCGTCTTCGCATCGAAGGGATCGCCGGCCACCAACTCCGCGACGCCCTTGCGATAGAGCGCGAGGAAGTCGTCATAGACCGCATCGACCACGATCATGCGCTTGGAGGACACGCAGACCTGCCCGGCATTCCAATGCCGGCCGAACACCGCCCATTTGCTCGTTTTCGCCAGGTCCGCGTCGGCCAGCACGACGAAGGCGTCGGCGCCGCCGAGTTCCAGGGTGGATTTTTTCAGCGCTTTGCCCGCTTGCGACGCAACCACTGCACCGGCGCCTTCCGAGCCGGTCAAGGCAACGCCCTGCACGCGGGCATCGTTGATGATCAGCTCGATCTGCGAACGCGTGGCGTACAGATTACGGAAGGCGCCGTCAGGCAGGCCGGCATCCTTCATCAACTTTTGAAAGCCAGCGGCGCTTTGCGGCACATTCGCTGCGTGTTTGAGAAGCACGGTATTACCGGCAGAAAGCTGCGGCGCCAGAATGCGGGCGATCTGGTAATAAGGGAAGTTCCACGGCTCGATCGCCAGCAGCACGCCGAGCGGTTCGCAGACGAGAACCGCCTCGCCCTCGGCAGGGTCGAGGACCGGGAGTTTCTCCGGCTTGAGCAAGGTTTCGGCATTGCGCACATAGTATTCGAAGATTTTTGCCGACAGCTCGACCTCGGCTTTCGCCTCGGCAAACAGCTTGCCCATCTCCAGCGTCAGTACCCTGGCAAAGGCGTCGCTGTCCTTGCGCAGGATATCGGCCGCATTCTGCAGGATGCGCGCACGTTCGGCGAAAGATGTGTCCTTCCACGCCAGGAAAGCCTCATGGGCCTTGCCGATGGCCGCGGTGACTTCTGCATCGGTCGCATCGGGAAAGGTTTGCAGTGTCTCGCCCGTATAGGGATTGATTGTTGCGTATGCCATGTAAAAGCTACTCCAGAACCGTTTCGACTAAATGGCCAACCCGCCGCTGAGTGCATATGCCGGGCCTGCCGAAGGTACACGAGGAACAGGTTTCAAACATGGAGCCAAAGGTCGCAGGCCCACCCAGACCCGAGAGATCGGGGAGCGCCCTTGACGTTCAGGGCGGCGGCGACGGTCACTCAAAGCGGCCACGATGATCTGCCGATCAGCGTCTCCTGTTGATCTTTGTCATAGAAAGGCAAAGAAGAGGCGTCCTTGCGCGGCTTGCCTGACTAATAGGCATCCCCCTTTTGCGCGACTTGTGCCATAAGACCGGTAGCGTTGGCGACCCGATGGCGCAGCAATAGCATCCATTGACTCCCCGACCCTGGGGCCGGGTGGCGGGCATTGCGCCAGACTTCGGAGCGCTGGAAGGGTGGTGCTGTACTGCTTTGGCATTTGTTGGGCCCGCTGTAACGCAAGCTCACTCACGGATACAAGGAGATAAGCATGAAAGCTGCTGTTGTTGCCCAAGGGCAACGCGTGAATGTGATCGAAAAAACATTACGGCCTCTGAAACATGGTGAGGCTCTCCTTAAAATGCAGTGCTGCGGGGTCTGCCATACCGACCTGCACGTCAAGAACGGCGATTTCGGTGATAAAACCGGGGTGATCCTAGGCCATGAAGGCATCGGTATCGTGCAGCAGGTAGGACCAGGCGTCACCTCTCTGAAGCCCGGTGACCGTGCCAGCGTAGCCTGGTTCTTCCAGGGCTGTGGGCACTGTGAATACTGCAACAGCGGCAACGAGACACTCTGCCGCAACGTAAAAAACTCCGGTTACACCGTGGATGGCGCAATGGCCGAAGAGTGCATTGTCGTCGCCGACTACTCGGTGAAAGTGCCTGATGGGCTTGATTCTGCGGCGGCGAGCAGCGTGACCTGTGCTGGCGTAACGACCTATAAAGCTGTGAAGGTTTCCAATATCCGCCCTGGGCAATGGATTGCGATCTACGGGCTGGGCGGCCTGGGGAATCTGGCGTTGCAGTACGCAAAAAATGTATTCAACGCCCGAGTGATCGCCGTGGACATCAACGATGATCAACTGCAGTTCGCCAGGGAAATGGGCGCTGACCTGGTCATCAACTCCCGCAACGAGGATGCCGCAAAAGTTATCCAGGAGAAGGTCGGCGGAGCTCACGCGGCTGTCGTGACGGCCGTCGCCAAGGTCGCGTTCAACTCTGCGGTGGATGCCCTGCGTGCCGGTGGGCGCCTGGTCGCAGTTGGGCTTCCGCCTGAAGCCATGAGCCTCGATATTCCTCGGTTGGTGCTTGACGGGATCGAGGTGGTCGGCTCACTGGTCGGTACTCGACAAGACCTCGTAGAAGCCTTCGAGTTTGCCGCGCAAGGCAAGGTGGTGCCGAAGGTAACATTGCGTCCGATCGAAGATATCAATGAGATCTTCGATGAAATGCAGCAAGGGAAAATCAAAGGCCGCATGGTGATTGATTTGAGTCATTGACGGGCCATTGGCAGTCGCTCGGGCGGCTGCCAATACCGTTGGCTCCTCGCGACGAGAAGCGCAGCCGATCGCTTTTGCCGATAGTTTCTGGATGGTTTTCTCACTTGCATCGCTAGATATTGAGGCGAGGTTGATGATAGGTTCTGCGTCCAAAACCATCCTGCGCGGGAGATAACCGATGTTTGGCGTGACCGACTATGGCGCTTTCATCATCGCCTTTATCATCGTCCTGGCCATTCCTGGCCCCGGCAATTTTGCCCTCATCACGGCGACCGGCAAAGGTGGGATAAAAGCGGGTTTGGCCGCGACGTGCGGAGTGATACTCGGTGACCAGGTGCTCTTATGGCTGGCGGTCGCTGGCGTCGCAACCCTGCTGGCCGCGTATCCGGCAGCGTTCCATCTCATTCAATGGTTGGGTGCGTCGTACTTGGCGTGGCTGGGCCTGCGAATGTTGTTTAGTCAGGCTGGGGCCGCGCCGCGCAAGAGCCGGATGGATAACGGCCATTTCCTGCGTCAGACCATGATGATCACGTTGCTCAACCCCAAGGCGATCATCTTCTACATGGCCTTTTTCCCGTTGTTTGTCGATCCGGTGAAGCATCAGGGCATAGTGACATTCGCGTTCATGGCCGCGACCGTAGCGGTGGTGACGTTCCTCTATGGTTTGATAGCCGTCCTATTGACCCACAAGCTCGCTCAGCGCATGCGGGCCAACCCGCGCATCGCCAATCTGCTGGAGCGCTTGGCCGGCGTTTGCCTGCTGGGGTTCGGCGTCAAGCTGGTCGCCATGCGCTGAATACGAGCCGTTGGTTTACCCTGGCAGTGATGCCGACGTTGCCCGCTGGGTGCTACGGTGATGGCTTTCTAGCAACCCATTCGAGATGTCCCTATGAAACCCAATCCGACAATCGATAACGTATTACGCGTCGCGTTGGTTACAGGGTCCACTTCCGGTATCGGCGCAGCCATTGCACGTGCACTAAGCCGGGCAGGCTATGCAGTGGTGCTCCATTCGCGAAACTCTGCGGATACGGGACGCGCTATGGTTGCCGAAATGAAGCAGGCTATTTACGTGCAAGCTGATCTTGCTTTTGAAGCTGACAGGGTCAGGCTTGTTAATGAGGCGATCGCCGCGTGGGGGCAGCTCGACGTATTGGTCAATAACGCTGGTATTAGCAGAGTCATTCCGCACGGCGACCTTGCCTCGGCCAACTCGACGGTGTGGCACGAACTTAACGAGGTTAATGTCGTGGCGCCGTTCCACCTAGTCGCATTGGCCGAGTCGGCATTGCGCGATGCCGCCTGTTACCGTCGAGCAGGTTGCGTCGTAAACATCAGTTCGCATGCCGGTATCCGTCCTAAGGGCGCATCTATTCCCTATGCGGTAAGCAAAGCTGCGCTTAATCACATGACCCGCTTGCTTGCGGTATCGCTGGGGCCAGAAATTCGCGTAAACGCTGTGGCGCCTGGCTTGGTCGACACGCCGCTGACCGCAGAGTGGACAGAGGCCCAAGAGTTGTGGCGAACTCGCGCCCCTATGCGCAGGGCCGCTAGCCCAGATGACATCGCAAACGCTGTTGTAATGCTGGTCGAGTCGGACTACTTGACCGGCGAGATACTCCTCTCAGACGGCGGGTTGAATCTGACCTAGGTTTAGCGTGCTCCGGTATCTGGAGATGGTTGCAGGCGTTCCGCTTGCGCCTCGTTGACGGTGCCGATGTGTATTATTCCGAGGTATCAGGCCTCGGAAAGCTGAAACCGATAACCGACCCCATACAACGATTCGATGGGCGTTTCCCCTGGGCACGCCTGCTCCAGCTTGCGCCGCAGGTTGCGGATATGGCTGTCCACCGTGCGGTCGGTGACCACGCGGTGGTCGGAGTAGATCTTGTCGAGCAGTTGGTCACGGGAAAATACCCGCCCGGCGGAACGTGCGAAGGTGCTGAGCAGCCGCAGCTCCAGGGGGGTGAGGTCCAGGGCGATGCCGTCTATCGAGGCGCGATACTGCGCTTCGTCGATCAGCAGGCGCGGCGCCGAGCTGACCAGCAGTTGGGGCCCGCGACGCAGGATGGCCTTGACCCGGGCCACCACCTCCCGGGGGCTGAAAGGCTTGCAGATGTAGTCGTCGGCTCCCAGGTCCAGGCCCAGCAGGCGGTCCACCTCTTCGACGCGGGCGGTGATCATGATGATCGGCACGGCGCTGAAACCGCGCAGGTCCTGGCAGATTTGCATGCCGTCGCGCCCGGGCAGCATCAGGTCGAGCAGGATCAGGCGCGGTGTTTGCGCACGCACGGTCGGCACCACCTGCAAGCCGTTGTCCAGGCACACGGTCGAGTAGCCTGCCGCGACCAGATAATCCTGCATCAAGGCGGCCAGCTTCGGTTCATCTTCGACAATCAGGATCGGGCTTTTGTCGGTCATGGTTCAGATATCCCGTGGCAAGCGCAGGGTCAGCCAAAGGCCGCCGAGGGGCGAGTGAGCGGCGCTGAGGCTGCCGCCGTGGGCGAGGGCGATGTTGTGACAAATCGCCAAGCCCAGACCGGCACCGCCACTGGCACGGTTGCGCGATGATTCGCCGCGATAGAAGCGCTCGAACAGGCGCGGCAGTTGCTCGGCCGAAACCCCTGGGCCGGAGTCGATGAAGTCGATGCACACATTGGCGCGATCGACGACGGCGCGGATGCGGATGAGCCCGTTCGGGTCGGTGTAGCGCACGGCATTTTCCAGCAGGTTGGAAAACAATTGCTGCAGGCGGCTAGCGTCGGCCAACAATTCCAGGGGCTGCGACGGCAGCTCCAGTTCGACGCGCAGATGCCGGTCGTTCAAGCGTTCCTGGAACATCGACACGCTGGCTTGCAGCAGTTGATCGAGTCTGCACGCGCTCTTGCGGTAGGTCAGTGCGCCCACATCCGCCAGGGACAGTTCATACAGGTCATCCACCAGTTTGCTGAGCATGCTGACCTCACCTTGCAAGGACTTCATCGACCCTTGGTTCAGGGTGCGAACGCCATCCTCGATGGCCTCCAGCTCACCGCGCAACACCGACAGCGGGGTGCGCAACTCGTGGGAGACATCGGCCATGAACTCGCGCCGCATCTGTTCATTGCGCTCCAGGGTGTAGGCGAGTTGGTTGAAGTCCCGCGCCAATTGGCCCACTTCGTCATTGGAGGCCACGGCCACCCGGCTGCCGTAGTCGCCGCTTGCCAGGCGGTGGGTCGCCGCCGCCACCTTTTTCACCGGCTCCAACAGCGTGCGGGCGATCCACCAGGCAATCAGCATCGCCAGCAACAGCGAAAAGGCGCCCATCACCAGGCTGGTGCGTAACTGGTATTGCTGGAACCGTTCGCCGCCGGCTTCGGTCACGCTCTGGAACGGGGTCACGGCCAGCCAGCCAACGGTTTTATCGGCCACCACAATCGCGCGCAACAACGCATCGTTGCCGATATCCGGGTAGCCGTTCACGCGTTTTTTGTGTTCATCCAGCAAGGCGATGCGAAACAGCGCGCCTGTCAGGTCCGATGCCATGGGCGTGCGCAAATCGTTCTTCGCCGGATCTTCGCCGACCTCGGGCCGCATGATGTCGAACCAGCGATCCGACCGGTTGCGCAGGAACTCCCAATTGCCTTCGCGCGCATAGGCGCTGGCCAGGCGCGGCAGCACGGGGGCCATGCGCTCCAGCGCCTGCTCATTGAGATAGCCGAGAAAGCCCCGCCCGAAACTCCAGCTCGTCGCCACCCCCATGCTCAGGATGACCAGCAGCACGCCGGCCAGTACCGCAATAAACAGTTTGGTGGAGATACTCAACTTCATGGAGGTGGGCCGTTAAGAATGGATTGGGCCATTTAGGCCCTGGCGAAGAAAAGATTCAACCCGGCCGGGCAATCTTCAATTTTCCTGCACATTTGCCTTGCACGATGGCGCTGACTCAAGCCATTCCGTCTTGTAGAGGCCGCTATGTCGACGAAAATCTTCGCCAAATACCTGGTAACCGCCGCGGTTTGCCTGTCCTTGTTCATTCTGGTCCTGCTGGGCGGTTGCTCCGGCGGCGAGCCGGCACCTCAAGCGATCACTCCGAAAGTCTCGGTGATCAGCATAAAACCCCAGAGCCAAGTGCTGACCACCGAGTTGGCGGGGCGTACCCAAGCCTTCATGGTGGCGCAGATTCGCCCGCAAGTCGGCGGTATCGTCCAGCGGCGGCTGTTTGTCGAGGGGGCGGATGTCAAGGCCGGCCAAGCGCTCTACCAATTGGATGCGGCGTCCTATACCGCCGCCCTGGCGCAGTCCGAGGCGAGCCTGGCCAAGTACCGCGCCACCCTTAAATCGGCGCAGGCCACCGCCAGGCGCGACGCCGAACTGGTGAAGATCAATGCCATCAGTCAGCAAACTAACGAAGACGCTCAGGCCACCTTGCTGACGGCCGCCGCCGACGTGCAAGTCGCCGAGGCTGAAGTCCAAACCGCCCGCATCAACCTGGCTTACACGCGCATCACCTCGCCGGTCAGCGGGCGCATTGAAACATCCACGGTGACCCCGGGCGCGCTGGTGGTGGCCAATCAGGACAGCGCATTGACCACCGTGCAGCAACTCGATCCGATCTACGTGGACGTTACCCAATCGACCACCGAACTGCTGCGCCTCAAGCGTGACCTGGCCAGCGGCGTGTTGCAGTCCAATGGCAACGGCGAGGCGCGCATCAGCCTGAAGCTGGACGACGGCACCACCTACAACCAGCAAGGGCGGCTCAAGGTCAGCGGGGTGAGTGTCAACGAGGGCACGGGCACCGTCACCCTGCGTGCCGAATTCGCCAACCCGGACCACCTGCTGCTGCCGGGCATGTATGTCCGCGCGGTGCTGGAACAGGCGCGCGATGACCAGGCCATTCTGATCCCGCAAAAAGCGGTGAACCGCAGCGCCAGCGGGGTGACCACTGCGTTGCTGGTGGTCGACGGCAAGGTTGAACAGCGTGAGCTGACCATCGATCGCGCGGTGGGCAATCAGTGGTGGATCACCGCGGGCCTGAAGGCGGGTGATCAGTTGGTCGTCGAAGGCGGACAAAAAGTCCGTGCCGGCGCCGCCGTCCAGGTGCAGGACGCCAATGCTCAGGCGGCCACGCCGTCCACCCCTGTGAAGGAGGGTTAAGCGTGGCGCAGTTTTTTATTGATCGACCGATTTTCGCCTGGGTCATCGCCATCGTGATCATGCTCGGCGGCAGCCTGTCCATCAGCCAGTTGCCGTTGGAGCAATACCCCGACATCGCGCCGCCCACGGTGAAGATTTCCGCGACCTACACCGGGGCCTCGGCCAAGACCGTGGAAGACTCGGTGACCCAGGTCATCGAACAGCAGATGAAAGGCCTGGATAACCTGACCTACATGTCGGCCAACAGCAGTTCGGCGGGCAGCGCCAGCATCAGCTTGACCTTTACCGCCGGCACCGACCCGGATGTGGCCCAGATGCAGGTGCAGAACAAGCTGCAACAAGCCGAGTCGAGACTGCCGCAATCGGTACAAAGCGAAGGCCTGACCGTGACCAAGGGTGGCTCGGACTTCCTGATGATTGTCGCCCTGGCATCGGATGACCCCAGCGTTACCGGGACTCAGATCGGCGACTACATTTCCACCACCTTGCTCGACTCCATCAGCCGCATAGACGGCGTCGGCGATGTGCAGACTCTGGGATCAGGCTATGCCATGCGTATCTGGCTGGACCCGGCCCTGTTGGAAAAATACGCGCTGATGCCTTCGGACGTCAGCAGTGCCCTGGAGGCGCAGAACACCGAAGTCTCCGCCGGGCAGCTGGGTGCTTTGCCGGCGATCAAGGGGCAGCAGTTGAACGCCACGATCAGCGCCCGCAGCAAACTGCAGACCGTCGAAGAGTTTCGCAACGTGGTGGTCAAGTCCAGCAGCGACGGTGCCGTGGTGTTGCTGGGCGATATCGCGACCTTGGAGCTGGGCAGCGAAAGCTACGACATCAGCAGCGCCCTCAACGGCAAGCCCGCCGCGGCCATGGGCGTGCAACTGGCGGCAGGTGCGAATGCGCTGAGCGTCGGCAAGGCGGTCAAGGCCAAGCTCAAAGAGATGGAGCCGTTCTACCCGACTGAAATGCAGCTTAAAAACGTGATTGCCTACGACACCACGCCGTTTGTCAGCCTGTCCATCGAGGAAGTGGTCAAGGCCTTGGGCGAGGCCATCGTGCTGGTGGTGTTGATCATGTTCCTGTTCCTGCAAAACCTGCGGGCGACGCTGATCCCGGCGATTACTGTACCGGTGGTGCTGCTGGGCACGTTCGGCGTGTTGGCGATGTTTGGCTATTCGATCAACACCTTGACGATGTTTGCCATGGTCCTGGCGATCGGCTTGCTGGTGGACGACGCCATCGTGGTGGTGGAAAACGTTGAGCGGCTGATGGGCGAGGGGCTATCGCCCGTGGCGGCCACGCGTCAATCGATGCGTGAAATCAGCAGCGCACTGGTCGGCATCACGCTGGTGCTGAGCGCGGTGTTTATCCCCATGGCGTTTTTCGGCGGTTCCACCGGGATTATCTATCGGCAGTTCTCGGTGACCATTGTTTCGGCGATGGTCCTGTCGGTGCTGGTGGCGATGACCCTGACCCCGGCGCTCTGTGCTTCGTTGCTCAAAACGCGTGATGGCCGCGGGCATGGTGCTCAGCACGGGTTCTTCGGCTGGTTCAACCGCACCTTTGAACGTGCCAGCGCCGGTTACGAGCGCTGGGTGGGTGTGGTGTTGCGGCGTTGGGGGCGCAGCCTGTTGCTCTATGGCGCGGTGCTGGTGGTCATGGCGGTGGGGTACATGAGCCTGCCCACGTCGTTTCTGCCGGACGAAGATCAGGGGATCCTCATGGCACAGATTCAGTTGCCAGTCGGGGCGACGGACAGCCGCACGCAAGCTGTGATCAAGCAGTTCGAGGACTACATCCTGAAACAGCCCGAAGTCGAAGCGATGATCAGCATCAGCGGGCTGGGCATGGGGGGTAACAGCCAGAACACCGCGCGCGCGTTTATCCGCCTCAAGGACTGGGACGAACGCGGTGGGCCCGGCCAGGGGGCGGCGGCCATTGCCCAACGGGCGACCATGGCGCTCTCCAGCATCGGCGATGCCGACGCTTTCGTCATGCAACCACCGACGGTGCGCGGCCTGGGCCAGAGCTCGGGGTTCGACCTGCAACTCAAGGACCTCGCCGGCCTGGGCCATGATGCGCTGGTGGCGGCCCGCGAACAGTTCCTTGAGCTGGCCAGAAAAGACCCGCGCTTGCTGGGCGTTCGCAGCAACGGTCTGGACGATGCGCCGCAGCTCAAGGTCAGCATCGACGACCGCAAGGCCGGAGCGCTGAGCCTGAGTACCAGCGACATCAACACCACCTTGTCGACGGCGTTGGGCGGTACGTATGTGAATGACTTTCTCAACCAGGGCCGGGTGAAAAAAGTCTACGTGCAGGGCCAGGCATCCTCGCGCATGCAGGCCGCGGACCTTGATCATTGGTTCGTGCGCAACAGCAGCAATGAAATGGTGCCGTTCTCATCGTTTGCCAGCAGCACCTGGAGTTACGGCTCGCCCTTGCTGGAGCGCTACAACGGTAACGCCTCCCTGGAAATCGTCGGTGACCCCGCGCCAGGCGTGAGCTCCGGCGACGCGATGGACGCGGTGGAAGCCATCGTCCGGCAATTGCCCCAGGGCATCGGCTACGAATGGACCGGGCAGTCCTATCAGTTGCGGCTATCCGGCTCCCAGGCCCCGCTGCTCTATGCACTCTCCGTATTGTTTGTGTTCCTGTGCCTGGCCGCGCTCTACGAGAGTTGGTCGGTGCCGTTTTCGGTGATTCTGGTGGTCCCCCTGGGGGTGATCGGTGCAGTGCTGGCGACCCGTGTCGCCGGGTTGAGCAACGACGTGTATTTCCAGGTGGGGCTGTTGACCACCGTGGGCCTGGCCGCGAAAAACGCGATCCTGATCGTGGAGTTCGCCAAGCACCTGCAAGAGCAGGGCAACAGCCTGATCGATGCGACGCTGATCGCGGTGCGCCAACGCTTGCGGCCGATCCTGATGACGTCCCTGGCCTTCATGTTCGGCGTGTTGCCGTTGGCCTTGAGTAGCGGCGCAGGCTCCGCCGGGCGTCAGGCCATCGGTACGGGCGTGCTGGGCGGTATGTTCAGCGCCACGGTGCTGGGGATCTTCTTTGTACCGCTGTTTTTTGTGCTGATCCGCCGCCGTTTCGGCAGCGAGCGCAGTACTCGTCAATCTGCCCCGACAGGTGATGCATGATCAAGTCACATTGGCCTTTGCTGGCCGCCATGGTCCTGGGTGGCTGCGTCAACCTGGCACCCCAGTATGAGCGGCCGGAAGCGCCTGTTTCCGCGCAATGGCTGCCGACGGCCAGCCTGCCGAAAGGGCAGGCGGGGGCCGATGTCAAATGGCAGCAGTTCTTTACCGACAGCCGCCTGGCACAGTTGCAGGCGTTGGCGCTGGCCAATAACCGCGACTTGCGCCTGGCCAGCCTGAATGTCGAAAAGGCCCAGGCGCAGTACCGCATCAAGCGCGCGGACCTGTTTCCCACCATCGATGCCAGCGTCAGCGGCACCCACAGCCGCACGCCAGGGTCGTTGTCCAGCACCGGCACGGCGGCCACCACTCACGATTACAGTGCGCAATTGGGCTTGAGCAGTTATGAACTGGACGTGTTTGGCCGGCTACGCAACCTGCGGGATGAGGCGCTGGAAGACTACCTGGCGCTGACGGAAACCCGACGCAGTACGCAAATCAGCCTGGTGGCCGAAGTGGCCACCGCCTGGCTGACCCTGGCCGCCGACAACGAACGGCTGCTGCTGGCCCAGCAAACCCTGACCAGCCAGTTGGCCACCTACGACCTGACCCAGCGCAGCTATGCCCTGGGCGGCTCCTCCGCGCTGTCCGTGGCGCAAGCCCAGACCACGGTCGAGTCGGCGCGCGGCGACGTGGCGTCCTACGAGAGCCAGATTCTGCAGGACCGCAATGCCTTGCGCCTGTTGGTCGGCAGCGACCTTCCCGAGGCACTCTTGCCGGGCACGCACCTGGCGTCGGCGGCGGTGCTGGTGGACATACCGGCGGGCCTGCCGTCGAGCCTCTTGCAACAACGCCCGGATGTGCTGTCGGCGGAACACACGCTCAAGTCGGCGAACATCGACATCGGCGCGGCCCGTGCGGCGTTTTACCCCAGCATCAGCCTGACCGCCAACGCCGGCTCGTCCAGCTCGGCATTGGCCGGCCTGTTCAAATCCGGCAGCGGTGCCTGGACCTTTGCCCCGAGCATCAGCGTGCCGATTTTCGACGCCGGGAGTAACCGCGCGACCCTGGATTCGGCCAAGGTCGAGCGCGACATCCAGATACAGACTTATCAGCAGACCCTGCAGACCGCGTTCCGCGAAGTGGCCGACGCGCTGGCCGTGCGCAGCACCCTGGATCGCCGGATCGCCGCGCAACAGGCGCTGACCGACGCCAGCCGCAAGAGCTTCGAACTCTCGGACGCCTTGTACCGGGGCGGGTCGCAAAGCTACCTGGAAGCCCTGGATGCACAACGCTCGCTCTACAGCGCCCAGCAGGACCTGATCACCCTGCGTCTGACCGAGCAGAGTAACCGCATCACGTTGTACAAAGTGTTGGGAGGCGGTTGGAATTAATGGCCCTGTCTCTTGCACACACAATCGCCGCGATGGAACGGCTGGCGCGCGTCAAATCGGCTGACTTCATTCAATGGGAAATCAACATGCGTGCATCTCGTTCCACTTTAAGCCGTTGCGCTCAGGTACTGACCTGCGCCAGTTTCATAACGCTTTCAGCCCTTTGCCAGGCGGATTCCGACAAGGACCCGTGGGAGCGTATCAACCGACCCATTTTCTCATTCAATGACACGCTGGATACCTACGCACTGAAACCCCTTGCCCAGGGTTATCAATTTGTCACCCCGCGCATTGCGCAAGACGGCGTGCATAATTTTTTCAACAATCTGGGGGAGGTCAAGAACCTGGCGAACAACTTACTTCAAGCCAAGTTCTATAGCGCCGGGGTTGATACGAGCCGCTTCTTACTCAACAGCACCATTGGCCTGGCAGGATTGGTCGATGTCGCGACGCCCATGGGGCTGCAGCGCAATGACGAAGATTTCGGTCAAACCCTCGGTTACTGGGGGGTAGATAGTGGTCCTTATCTTGTGCTGCCACTCTTGGGGCCCAGTACACTTCGCGATGCGCCGGCCATCTTTCCCGATATCTACGCCAACCCGGTTCGTTACATCGGCGACGTTCCGACGCGTAATAGCCTGTACGGCCTCGGCATGATCGACGGACGCGCTCAATATATAAAATCTGAAAAGCTCGTCACCGGGGATAAATACAACTTCATTCGAAGCGTTTATCTGCAACACCGGGAGTTCAAGATCAACGATGGCAACGTAAAGGACGACTTTTGATCAGCGCGGTTCGACCTCGGGATCAAGTTACCCGTTGACACTATCCGGATGCGCCGCCCATCGAAGCCCAGGCACTGATGGCCGGCGCGGCCGTGGAATACAGGCTGGAGTGCTCGCGGCCCTCAAACAATATCGTCGATCAGGATATGAGGCTGCCCGCGACTGCACTGTTCAATGCGCGCCTGGACCTTGTACACAGTGCGCAGCATCTGTTCTGTAATGACCTCACGGCTCGCGCCACTGCCTTGTGCGGTACCGTCGGCAATGACCAGCACCTGATCGGCAAAACGTAACGCCTGGTTCAGGTCATGGATGGCGATGAACACAATGACCCGACGCCGGCGGGCCAATGCCTGCATGAAGTCCAACACCTGGACCTGGCGGTGCATGTCGAGGGCGCTGGTGGGTTCGTCCATCAACAGGATCTCCGGCTCGCGCACCAAGGTCTGCGCGATGGACACGAGCTGTTGCTGCCCGCCGCTGAGTTCGCCGAGGTTGCGAAAGGACAGGCCGGTGATCCCCAGCGCCTGCAATATCTCGTCGACCAGCGTCAGCTCATCATCGTGGACGACCCAGCCGGGCGACAGTTGTTTACGTGCCAGAAGCACCGATTCGTACACCGTCAATCGAGCGCTGCCGTTCAAGCCCTGCGGCATGTAGCTGATGCCCCGCACGCCCTTTTTCGAGCCCTGCAGAATCACCCGGCCGGGGCCGTCGATCAAGCCTGCCATGCGCTTGAACAGAGTGGACTTGCCGGCGGCATTGGGGCCGACCACCGCGACCACTTGGCCACCCATAAATGCGCCGGTCGTGACACCGCTGATGATCGTGCGTTGACCGTAGCGGGCACCAAGGTTCTCCAGTTGGATCGTCACCATGAGTTTTTCTTCCCGCTGAGAATCAGAGATATGAAGAACGGCACGCCGATCAACGATGTGACCACGCCGATCGGAAAGATCGCGCCCGGAATCAGGGTCTTACTGACCACCGAACTGACGGACAGAATCAGTGCGCCGGTCAGCAGCGACGCCGGCAGGAAGAACCGCTGGTCTTCACCAATCAACATCCGCGCAATGTGCGGGCCGACCAGCCCGATAAAGCCGATGGTGCCGACGAAGGCCACGGGAAACGCGGCGAGCAGGCTGACCATGATCAACGTCTGAAAGCGCAGGCTGCGCACGTTGATACCAAAACTTGCGGCCTTGTCGTCGCCCAGCCTCAGGGCTGTGAGGGCCCAGGCGCGCCTGGCGAAAATCGGCAGGGTGACCACGATCACCAGGCAGATCACTCCGAGTTTGGGCCAGGTGGCTTTGGTCAGGCTGCCCATGGTCCAGAACACCACGGCCGCCACGGCTTGCTCGGTGGCAAAAAACTGCACCAGGGCCAACAACGCGTTGAACGTGAACACCAGGGCAATGCCGAGCAGCACGATGGTTTCAGCGGTGACGCCGCGACGCATGCTCAGGAAGTGGATCAGCAAGGCAGAGAGCATGGCCATGACGAACGCGTTCACCGGCACCATGTACTGTGCCGCCAATGGGAACAGGGCCACGCCAAACGCCAGGCCCATGGCCGCGCCGAAGCTGGCGGCGGCAGAAATGCCCAGGGTGAAGGGGCTGGCCAGCGGGTTGTTGAGGATGGTCTGCATCTGCGCGCCCGCCAGTGATAATGCCGCGCCCACGGCAACCGCCATCAGGGCGACAGGCAGGCGGATATCCCACATCACCACGCGCACCTGCGCCGAAGCGTCATCCGGTGAAAACAGTGCGCCGAGTACTTCGCGCAGGCTGTAACTCGCCGGGCCCAGGGCCAGGTCAAGCAGGACACTGCAGAGCAGCAGCGTCATCAGCCCGGCGAGGATCAGCCGCTTGCGCAGCACCAGGCGACGGTAGGTCTCGCGCTGCGCCACCAGGGTGTCGCTCGGTGCGCTCATGGCTTGACCTCGGGGGTGCGCAAGCTGACGAAATAGCCCGGCTCGTAAGGTACCGGCAGAAACCGCTCGTGCAGCTCGCGAAAGGAGGCCTCGGGGTCCAGGTCGGCAAACAGCCTGGGATGAAACCATTTGGCCAATTGCTGGATGGCCACGAACTGGTAAGGGCTGTTGTAGAACTGATGCCAGATCGCATGAAAGGCCTGGTTGTCCTGCGCCTTGATCCCTGCGTAGGCTGGCCGTTGGGTGTACCAGGCCAGTTTGTGCCGGGCTTGCGTCATGTCGGCGCCCGGGCCGACGCCGACCCAATGGCCGCCAGGGGCGAACGCCTCCCAGTTGGCGCTGGTGACTACCACGTGCGCCGGGTTGGCGACGATGACCTGTTCGGGATTCAACTGGCCGAAGGTGCCGGGGATAATGCCTCTGGCGATATTGTCGCCACCGGCCATGTCGACAAAAAGCCCGAAGTTTTCGTTGCCGAAGCTCAGGCAGCAATCGTCCGTGTAACCGCCGATGCGTTCGATAAACACCGCGGGGCGCACAGGCTGCTGCGCCGCGATCACGTCGGTCACCCGGCGGATCTGCCGGTTGCGAAAATCAATGAAAGCCTCGGCACGCGCTTCTTTGCCCAACAGCCGGCCGAACAGGCGCATGGTCGGCTCGGTGTTCTGCATCGGTTGATTGCGAAAGTCGACGTACACCACCGGTATGCCCAGGGCATCGAGCTTCTCGATATAGCGCGCATCCTCGGTGGCATGCTGTGCCTCGATGTTGAGGATGATCACGTCGGGGTGCTGGGCGATCGCTTGTTCGATGTCGAAGGTCCCGTCTTCAAAACCGCCAAAGGTGGGAATCCTGGCAATGGCGGGAAATTTGCGCAGGTAGGCTCCGTAGGTGTCCGGGTCCGACTGGATCAGATCCTTGCGCCAGCCGACGATGCGTTCGATGGGGTTTTGCGTATCCAGGGCGGCGACCAGGTACAACTGGCGACCCTCCCCGAGAATCATCCGCCTGACCGGCAGATGGACCTTGACCTCGCGGCCGAGCAGGTCGGTGACGGTACTGCGCGCGGCATCCGCCTCGGCGGCGGGGGCGGGCAGTGAAGCCCCGAGCAAGCCAGCCACTAACAGCGCCGCGAAGGCGTGGCTGCGTCGAACGATGGTAACCATGGTTAAAGCCTTTGCAGGTGTCAGAAGTCGACCGTGGCCGAGAGTAAAAGCGTGCGTGGCGAGCCCTGGGAAAACGCTCCATAAGAGGCGACACCCGACCAGTACTCGCGATCGAACAGGTTTTGCACCGTGGCGCGGAACGTTGTCGGCCGCTGTGCGATACGCGTGGTGTAACGTGCGCCGAGGTCGATGCGGGTCCAGGGATCCAGTTGTTGGCTGTTGGCCTGGTTGACGTACTGGCGGGCGGTATAGATCGCGCCACTGGTGAACGTCAGCCCCTCGACCCAGGGGATGTCCCATTCGGCCCAGAGGTTGGCTTGTACATCCGGCACGCCGACCGGAGTGTTGCCTCGGTTGGCGGCAATGCCGGTTTTGGTCAACTGTGCATCCAGCAGCGTCACGCCCCCGAGCAGGCGCGCGCCTGGGGCGACCTCGCCAAACAGGTTCAGCTCGATGCCCCGATTGCGCTGTTCGCCTTGCACCGAAAACGTCCCGCCCGACAACTCGCCGCTGGGCTTCTTGATCTGGAACAGCGCCAGGGTCGCCATGAACGTGCCGTAGTCGAGCTTGACCCCGATCTCCTGCTGCCGGGAAACGTAAGGGGCGAAGATCTGGCCTGCATTGGCGGCGTTGGCCGGGGCGACGTCGCCCTTGCTCAGGCCCTCAAGGTAGTTGTAGTAGAGCGACACATGGTCCCAGGGTTTGACCACCACCCCGAACAGCGGCGTGGTCTTGCCTCCGTCATACGACGTGCTCAGCGTACCGGAGGCGTTGTAGTTGCTCGACTCAATATGCTGTCTGCGCAGGCCGAAGGTGACCTGCAGGCGTTGCTCGAGCACCGACAGGGTGTCGGCGATGGCGATGCCGGATAATTGCGTCGCGGAGACCTTTGGCGTATCCGGCTCGGCAATCGAAGGCTTGGGCTGATCGATCGGGTGGTAGATGTTCGACAGGATGACCGCGCCGGATGTGATGCCACGGGACAACTCATCGCGATAACGCGAGACTTGCAGGGCCGTGACGTGGCCGACCGGCCCGGTGTCGAAGCGTAGGCGCGTGCCCGCATCGACGGTATAGCGCTGCACGTTGAACTTGTAATAGCCGGGTGTCGAGGCGGTGTCGCCGGCGGCGTTGAGGAGGGTTGGGGTCTGGTCGGACATGCGCGCGACAGCCGACCTGCCGCCACCGGCATGGGCGAAGACGGTCAAGGCGTCGGTGAGGTCGTATTCACCGCTGAGCAACGCGGATTTATCACGGGTTTCGGACCAGCCCCAGTCTTGGCTCACATTGGTCCGCCCATTGGCGGCGGAAGGCATCTCCACGCCCGTGTCGATCAGGAACGGTCGAGATGCCGCATCGAACTTTTCTTGCTGGGAGATCAGGTCCAGGCTGCCTCGCAGGCGATCGGACCGGTAGTCCAGGGACACGGCGCCGAGCCCGACGGCGCGCGATTGGTCGTCGATCACGGTGTTGCCTTGCTGGACACTGGCGTTGACCCGCACCCCCCATCGGCGTTCCTCGCCAAAGCGCCGGCTGATGTCGATATGATTCCCCAGTTGCGCATCCTGGGCGTAACTGGCGGTGAACCGCGTCAAGTCTTCATCCAGGGAGCGCTTGGGCACCACATTGATCACCCCGCCGACGGCACTGTTGGGCGACATGCCGTAGAGCAGTGCGCTCGGCCCTTTGACGACCTCGATGCGTTCGGCGTATTCGGTGAACACCCGATAGTTGGAGGCCACGCCATAGACACCGTCGAAGGCCAGCTCACCGAGGTTGCCTTCGCCGACCGGAAACCCACGGATAAAAAAAGAATCGACAATCCCGCCGGTCTGCCCGGTGGCGCGGACCGACGAATCGCGCTCCAGCACGTCGCCCACGGTCGTTGCCTGTTGGTCCTTGATCAGCGACGAGGTGTAAGTGCTGACGCTGAAGGGGGCGTCCATTACATCGGTATTACCCAGCATGCCCAGGCGTCCTCCCGCGGCCACCTGGCCCCCCGGATACACCGGGGGCAAGGTCTCGGCCGGCTGGTCGTGGCCACTGATGGTGGTCTGCGCCAGGGTGACCCTGCGGAGCGCCAAGGTGTAGCTGCCGTCGTTGCGCAGCAGCATGTCCAGGCCACTGCCGGCCAGCAAATGCGCGACTGCCGCCTGGGTCGAGTAATTTCCAGAAAGCCTTGGGCTGATCAACCCTTCAGTGATCGACGGCTCGAAGGACAAGGCAATGCCGGCCTCCACGGCAAAGCTCGACAAGGTTGCGCCGAGCGGTCCGGGGGCAAGGTTGTACGCGCGCACGGTCACTGAATCCAGCTGCACCGGCGCGTCCGCCCGGGCCAAAGGGCAGGCCGCACCGATCAGGGTCAGGCTGAGCAACGCGCTGCGAATGACCGGCATCAATGGGAGGCCCTGTGGCGAGAGGAAGTGGCTGTTCCTTCATTGCCAGTTGAGATCAAAAAAAGTATCAGTCTGGCAACGCTTTATTTTTTTGCGAGGTTTGCCTTCGCGGCGTCAGGCGGGCGACAGCGTGACCCAATACCCGTTCAAATGGCCGGTGGCGAGCACCGGGTAGGTTTGCACCAGCATGTTCAAGGTGCGTTGGATATCGCTGATCGGGAAGGCACCGGAGACGCGCAGGTCGGCAATGGCCGGATCACAGCGCACAAAACCACGACGATAACGCGCCAGCTCGGCAACGAAATCCGCCAGGCGCATCTTGTCCGCCATCAGCATGCCCTGGGCCCAGGCACCGACGTAGCGACCGGCGGCAGTCAGCGCTCCAAAGGTCTGTGAGGAAAAGTCGGTGCGCTGCCCGGCGTTGACGATCAGCGGCGCGGTTTGGCGGTTTTCGGCCAGTTCCACTTTCACTGCGCCTTCCAGTACGGCGAGCTGGGTACGCGGGCCCAGTTCACGCACGGTAAAGCGCGTGCCCAGGGCCTGCATGCGGCCCTGTCGGGTGATGACGAGGAAGGGGCGGGGGACGGAAGCGGTATCCGGTGCGGTCTGCACCAGTATTTCGCCTTCGCGCAGATGGATGAGCCGCTGTTGGCCATCAAACAGCACATCCATGGCGGTGTCGGTATTCAACGTGATGCGTGAGCCATCGGCCAGGGTCAATTCGCGTTGTTGGCCCACGGCCGTGCGGTAGTCGGACGACCATCGGCCTGACTCCACCAGCTTCCAGCTGCCCCAACCCGCCGGTATCACCGCCAGCAGCAGGGCCAATTTACCCAGGGCGGCACGCCGCTCCGGATTGCTTGGCCGATCCAGCGCCGACATCGCCAGGGAAGACGGCAAGCCGCCCAGCTTGCTTTGCAGCAATTGCGCCCGCGACCACGCGCGATCGCGCTCGGGGCTGCTGACCTTCCAGCGCTCCCACTCGGCACGTTCGTTGTCGCTCAACCCGTTGTCGCTCAAACGCATCAGCCATTCGGCGGCTTCTTCAAGCACGTCGGGATTCAGCGGTGGCTCTCTGCGCAGCGCGCGCATCTATTCGACCATCATCATGCAGTGCAGGAACGCTTGTTTCATGTAGCGTTTGACGGTGATCAGCGAGACGTCCAGTTGCTTGGCGATGTCGTCGTATTTCAGCCCGTTGATCTGCGACAGCAGGAACGCCCGCTTCACCAGCGGCGGCAGGGCATCGAGCATGGCGTCGATTTCGTGCAGGGTTTCCAGCACCATGAAGTGCGATTCAGGCGACGGCACATCCTGTGCGGGCGCATTGGCGAGTGCCTCCAGGTAGGCACGCTCCAGCGCCTTGCGCTGGTACCAGTTGATCAGGATGCCCTTGGCCACGCAGCTCAAGTAGGCGCGAGGCTGCTCGATTACCGTGACCTGTGAAGCCAGGATGCGGGTGAAGGTGTCCTGCGCCAGATCCGCCGCATCCATGGCGTTGCCCAGTTTTCTTTTCAGCGTCGCGTACAGCCAGCTGTGATGCCCGCTGTACAGGGCCTCAATCGCGCGCAGGTGACTCGGGTTGTTCGCGGAGTGGGTTTGGCTCATGGCGCGGGCGTGCATCTAATTGAGAAGTATTCCCAATGCTAGTTGACAAGATGCTTGAAAAGCAAGGGGGGATCAGTGCCTCGCGATCGGTGCGATCCCCTGTGCTGGCGTGTCCTTCATCGCCAGGCACCTGGTTCAATCCCGACCCGCGACTTGGTGGGGTTGCTTGCCCGCGGGCCAATAACGCAGAGCGACGATCAGCACCAGCGCCAGCGCATACGCCAGGCAAACGAACAGATACGTGTAGGGCAGGCCATACGCTTGGCTGAGCAAGCCGCCGATGCAGATACCGGCAATCGAGGCAAACTGCGCGGTGCTTTGCGCGATACCCAGTACATAGCCCTGTCGGGCGCTGTCGGCGGTGGTCGAGATCAGTGCCATCAGCACTGGCGTCGTGGCACCCAGCAGTACTCCCCAGACGAAGTAGGCCAGGATAAACACCACGGGGTTGCGGGTAATGCCCGCCACGGCGGTCAGCGCGATGCAACCGATCACCACGTAAGTGATGCGCTGCAGCGTCTGGCGTAGAGAGCGCTGCTCGAAGTAGCGCGACCATGCCGTCGCCGAAAGAATGAAGCCCAGGGCCAATAGCCCGTAGCACAGGCCGACCACTGAGTGGCTGACATCGAATGTGGAGCTGACGTAAAGCGAGAACGAAGTTTGGGGCAGCATTCGCGCCAACAGCAGAATCCCCATGATGCCCAACAGCGACAGCAGGGGCGAGCCGCGCCAGCCGGCAGCGCTGGCCTGGGCGGGGGCAGAGGTGTTTACCAGCGTGGTTTTTTCCACGGGGGGGACGTCCGGCAGTGTCATGGCGGCGATCACCGTGCAGGCGGCGCATAACACCGAGGCCACGATATTGATCCAGAAAAACGTCGCGTAATCGAGAATCAGGCCGCCGAGCACGGCGCCCAGCAACGAGCCGACGTTGGTCGAGATCTGCAGAATCGCGAACAGCCGGGCCCGGCGCGACGGGCTTTCGATACTCACGCCGTAGGCCTGCGCCGGGGCAATGTAGCCCGCGAAGGCACCCTGCAGGAAACGCAGGGCCAGGATCGCCCAGATGTCGCTGAAAAACGCCAGGCCGAGCTGGGTCAAGGACAACCCGGCGAGCGCGCGGATCATCATCAACTTGTGCCCGTATCGATCGCCGATACGGCCCCAGAACGCACTGGTCAGCATGATGCCCAGCATCGGTCCCACGTACACAGCGATGCTGGCGAAACTGAAAAGCGCCTCCGAAGAGGCCAGCCCGCGCAGGTGTACGGGCCAGAACGGCCCGCTCATTTCCATCGCGCCCATGGAGACCAGTTGGATCGCGAACAAAAGATAAACAAGGGTTCTGACACTTGAACCCTGAATGACACCTGCATGGGACATGAGACGGCCTCGGCGGATGAACCCGGTAAAAAAACAGGGAGGGATGATACTTTTTCGCAAGTCGGCTGGCATTAGGAGTGATTCCCATTTTCCTACGTTGAAAGGATCCTCTCGTCATGCCCGTTATCTGTCGTCCCTATGGTGAACGTGTGTTAACCCTCGCGATTCGGAGCGCCATGCTGAATGTCGTCTTGGTCGCATGCAGCGCCAACGCCTCGGCGGCTACGCCACAGCCCGCAGCGGGCGACGCGTCAACGCCTGACAGCGCGCAGAGCCTGATCCTCGACACCACCACCATCGACGCCCGCGAGGCTGGCCCCACGGCATTGCCGCCGGTACTGGCCGGCGGGCAGGTCGCCCGTGGCGCGCGCCTGGGGATGATGGGCAACAAGGATGTGATGGACGCCCCGTTCAGTGTGACCAGCTACACCGCCAAAACCCTGGCCGACCTGCAAACAGTGACGGCGGCCGACGCCCTGGAGCGCGATCCTTCGGTGCGGTCCACGGGGCAGACGGGCGGTATCGTCGATTCGTTTTTCATCCGTGGGTTTGCCATCGGCGAAGGCAACCTTGGCGAGTTGGCCTATGACGGCGTGTACGGTGTGGCGCCGAACTACCGGACGTTCACCGACTACGCCGAACGCATCGAGGTGCTCAAGGGGCCCGGTGCGCTGATGTACGGTGTCTCGCCGAACAGCGGCGTTGGCGGCGTCATCAACATCGTGCCGAAGCGGGCGCTGGATGAAGACCTGACGCGCTTTACCGGCAGTTACGCATCGGACTCCCAAGTGGGCGGCCACTTGGACATCAGCCGGCGCTTTGGTGAAGAAAACCAGTTTGGCCTGCGCTTCAACGGCAGCCTCCAGGGCGGCGACACCGCCGTCGATAATCAGAAGCGCGAGGTGGATATCGGGGCCATTGCCTTGGATTATCGCGGCGAGCGGTTGCGCCTGAACCTTGACTACATCAGCCAGAAAGAAAACTTTGACGGCGCCTCGCGCCCCTTCACCGTCGCAACGGGCGTCGACGTGCCATCTGCCGCCAATGGCCGCACCAGCCTGCCGCAAAAATGGGGTTGGTCGGACACCAAGGAACAGTCGGCACTGCTCGGCGGCGAGTATGACTTGAGCGATGCGCTGACCGTATTCGCCCATGCCGGCGGGGGCAAGTCGGACGTGAAGCGCCTGTCCGACCAGGTGCCCAGGATCCTCAACGATGCCGGCGATACCAGCAATATCCCGGGTTATTACAAGTTCAACGTCGACCGTTCGACCGCCGATGCGGGCCTTCGCGGGCTGTTCGCCACCGGGCCGGTGACGCACATGACCACGCTGATGGCGACCCGTTACCGGGACGAACTGTCCCGAGGCATCACCAATGGTAAGGAGATCCGCTCCAACATCTATCACCCGGTGGATACGCCCAAGCAATACCTCGACGCCCCCAAGGTGCTGCGCATTTCGGAGACGGAACTGTCCGGCGTCGCACTGACGGACACCCTGGGCATGCTGGACGACCGCCTCCAACTGACCCTCGGCCTGCGCCGGCAAGCGATCGAGTCGCGTAACTACAATGCCGCCGGGGCTGTCAGCTCCCGCAACAAAGACACTGCCACGACGCCGTTGCTGGGCGTAGTGGTCAAGCCCTGGGATGACGTGTCTTTGTATTACAACTATGTCGAGGGCTTGAGCAAGGGCGATACCGCCCCGGGCACCGCGAACAACGGCGGCCAGACATTCGCCCCTTATGTGTCCAAACAGCACGAGCTCGGCGTGAAGTATGAACACCACACGTTCATCACGAGCGTGGCGTTGTTCCAGATCGAAAAACCCAGCGGCGAGCTGGGTGCCAACAATGTGTATTCCGTGCAATCGGAGCAACGCAACCGTGGCGTGGAAGTGAGCCTGTACGGGGAAGTCGCGCCGGGCACGCGCTTGATGGGGGGCGTGACGTTCCTCGACGGCGAGTTGACGAAGTCCGCCACCGCGGCCAACCGGGGCAACAAACCGGTCGGCGTGCCCGACATCCAGGCCAACCTCTGGGCCGAATGGGATACCCCATGGCTGGAAGGCTTTACCTTGACCGGCGGCGCGATCTACACCGACAGCCAATACGTCAACCAGGCCAACACCCAGGAACTGGACGCCTGGACTCGCATCGATGCGGGCGCGCGTTATGCCACGAAGATAGAAGGGCGACCTACGACGTTCCGCGCCACCGTGCAGAACGTATTCGACCGTGAGTACTGGTCGGGCGTCGCCTCCTACGGCGCCTTTTCCCCGGGATCTCCGCGCACCTTGCAGTTGTCGGCCACGGTTGATTTCTGAGGTCGGTGTGGAGTGTGCTTTTCATGACGGCGAATGTGCCGCGCACCGCCGGCGACCGGCTCGATGCAGCGATAGCGGAGTGAGTGTTATCGAGTAAAAAGTTTTATTGACTAAAAATAAATATCGGGTAATGATTTCTGCGCATCTGCTCTCATGCAGAGTCATCTCCAGGGTCATCTCCCGATGAGTCATAAAAACCCGTCTTTTCTTGCGACGCTTTACGTCGAGGCCACTGAATCGTCGTCGGCCACTTGCGCGGCCCCTTTGCTGATGCATGGCTTTCCCGCCGAGCCGGAACACCGAGTCACGTGGCACAACTGGATGCGTCCGCCCTTCAGCCAGTGGGGGTTCCGCAACCTGGCGCGCTTGCGCCCCACCATCGACGTACCGGCGGGCCCAGGGCCGGTCGGTACGCTCAAGCAGGCTCCCAATGCGCTGGACCAGCTGTGTTTCGACAGTGAGTGTGGGCTGAGCATCAGCGTCATCGATCACCTCGAGGCCAGCCAGACCGACGCCTTTTTGGTGATGCAGGGCGACACGGTATTGTTCGAGCGCTACTTCAACGGTCAGCAGGCCTGCGACCGGCACATCATGTTTTCGGTGACCAAATCGCTGATCGGCACCCTTGGCGAACAGCTGGTTTCCAGTGGCGTGCTCGAGCCCGGGTTACCCGTCGCGTACTACGTGCCCGAACTGGTGGGCAGCGCGTTTGGCGATGCGACGGTGCGCCAGTTGTTCGATATGGCGGTGGGCATCGACTACAGCGAGGTGTACGACGATCCCAACTCGGAGAGTTCGCAGTACGGTTACGCCTGCGGGTTTCAACCGGCACCGGCGCAATACGCTCAATTCGAGTCGTTGTACCAGTACCTGCCATCCCTCAAAAAGCGCGCCAGCCACGGTGGCTTTTTCCATTATGTGACCGCGACCACCGAAGCCTTGGCTTGGGTCATGGAGCGCGCCTCGGGCAAGGCCTGCAGTCAGTTGTTGGCAGAAATCTGGAGCCGGCTGGGCTGTGATCGCGACGGCTATTTCATGGCTGATCCCTGGGGACGTAACGTCGCCGGGGCGGGTTTCAGTGCGACGTTAAGAGACATGGCGCGCTTCGGCCGTCTGCTGGCCAACGATGGTTGTCACGAGGGGGTTGAGCTGCTGTCGCCCGAGACCGTGGCACGTATCGCCGCCGGTGGGGATCCGGCGATCTACGCGCAAAATGCCGAGTTCTCCGGCTGGACACCGGGTGCCTCCTATCGAAGCCAGTGGTACGTGTTCAACGATCACAGCCAGGCCCTGATGGCCGGTGGCATCCACGGCCAGTACCTGTTCATCGACAAGCCCTCCGGCGTCGTGATCGTCAAGCAATCGTCGCTGACCGATGCGGTCGGCCCGTTCGATGCCGATAGCGTGCGAATGCTGCGCGCTATCAGCGCTCACCTGAGTCACTGACACACCCCGAAAAATAAGAGTCTTGCGTTCTATTCACCTGGCTTTGCCATGTGTTGGCGGCGCTTTGCGTTGCCATTGACTGCCCTGTAACAACAATAATCACACAGGAGCTTCTTATGGTTTTCATCAAGCGTTTCTCTCGAGCGCTCATAGCGGTCGGCTTACCCTTGACCACCCACGTCGCGTTGGCGGGCTACACCTTTGAGGACGGCGATCTCAAGGGCGAAGTCAACCTCACCGCGGGGGGCGCGACGCTATCGACCCGCGGCGTCAACTTCGGCAGCGGCCGGGTCGATGCGCGCAACGGTAAAAATGGCGGCACCAAGATCGACTGGCAAGAGTTCTACGTAAAGCCCGGGGTCAAACTCGAGTATGCGTTGCAACCCGATTTCAGCTTGCTGGCCGGCGGTTCCCTGGTCGCGGCAAGCACGTTCGGCGACGGCGATGCGGGCGGCTTTACCCGCAGTTCCGACGGCAAGGTTGCCGCTGAAGAACTGTACGGCGGGTTCCGCGCCGGTGAGTGGAAGTTCACGGCTGGCCGCCAGAACTACATGGTCGGTACGGGGTTCATCGTCATGGACGGCAACCTGGACCAGCTCAAGGACGGCGCCTACTGGCTGGGCCCTCGAACCGCCTTCAAGGATTCGGCGATCCTGGCCTGGGAACATGGCGCCTTGAAGTCTCAGGCATTCACCCTGCGCACCGACGATGACCTGGGTGATTTCCGCATGACCGGCGTCAACCTCGATTACAACCTCGACGACCAAGTGACCCTGGGTGCCATGGCCATGCGGGTCAACGCCCTGGGGCCCAAAGGCAGTACGCTGCCTCGTCGTCGCGACGGCATGCAGGTGTACAACCTGCGGGCGCTCAATGCCAAGGTGCCCGGCGTACCGGCGCTGACTCTGAATGCGGAGTACGCGTTGGAGCGCGGTAGCGGCGAGGGGGTCGATTACGATGCCAACGCCTGGTACGGCCAGGCCGACTATGCCTTCAGCACGTTGCCGTTGACGCCCGTCATCGGTTATCGCTACGCGAGCTTTTCCGGTGATGACAACCTCAGCGATAACCGCCAGAAAGCCTGGGACCCGTTGAGCAAGGGCTTCGTCGACTGGAGTACGTGGCTCGTCGGCGACGTGGTCGGCAACTACCTGCTGTTCAACAGCAACGAAAATGTCCAACAGTTCTCGCTCAAGACCCACCTCAACGAGACCCTGACCCTCGGCGCCATTCACTACCAGTTCTGGCTCGATGAGAAAAACTACATGGGCGCGGCGGTCCGCGATCGGCGCTTTGCCGATGAGAGCGTGATATTCCTCGACTGGACGCCCACGCCGTCGTTCTATACGTCGCTGTCCTATAACTGGGTCAAACCACTGGCCGCCGCCAAGCAGGTGTTCGGTGACGACCAGACCTTCAGTGCGTTGGAACTGTATTTCACCTATCGCTATTAAGTGCCGCGAGCCTTTGCGGCCGCGCTGGAGTGTTTTTATCATGAACAGTTTTTTGCGTAATACCGTGTTGGGCACTGTCGCTTCGTTGTTGATCAGCGGTTTTTGCCTGGCCGAAGAACGAACCGTAAGGATCTACAACTGGATCGAATACCTGCCGCCGGAAGTGCTCAAGAGCTTCCAGGAAGAGACCGGAATCCGCCCGATCTACGATGTATTCGACAGCGCCGAAACCATGGAGTCCAAGCTGTTGACGGGAAACTCCGGGTATGACGTGGTATTCCCGGGCACCGCCAACCTGGGGCACCTGATCACCGCCGGTGCCGTCCAACCGTTGGACCGCGCGCAGTTGCCGAACTGGCAGCACCTGGACCCCGAGTTCATGAAATCCCTGGAAGCGGTGGGGGACACCGGCAACCGCTACGCCGTGCCGTACCTATGGGGCACCACATTGATCGGCTACAACGTCGACAAGGTGCGTAAAGCCTTGGGCGCCGACGTGCAGATGAACAGCTGGGACATCATCTTCAAGGAAGAAAACCTCGCCAAGCTCGCCAGTTGTGGCGTGGGTTTCCTCGACGCCGGCAACGAGATCCTGCCGATTGCCTTGCACTACAAGGGCCTCGACCCCAATAGCCAGAAGCGTGAGGACTATGCGCAAGCCCAGGCCGTGATGATGAAGATTCGCCCTTACGTCACTTACTTCAACTCGTCGCGCTACGGCATGGACCTGGCCAACGGTGATATCTGTGTGGGCGTGGGCTGGTCCGGCGGTGTCGCATTGGCCACGCGACTGGCAGATGCCGCCGGCAAGGGCGTCAAGGTCGAGATGGCACTGCCCAAGGAAGGCGCGCCGATGTGGGCGGACGTGATGATGATCCCGGCCAATGCGCCCGATACTGCAGAGGCCCATGCGTTCATCAATTACATCCTGCGCCCGGACGTGATTGCGCGCATCAGCAACAAAATCGGCTACCCCAACCCGAACAAGGACGCCACTGCGCTGGTGGACGCCAGCATCCGCAACGACCCCAACATGTATGTGCCGGAGGAAGCGCGCAAGACCCTGTTCGCCCTGGAGCCGATCCCGGCCGCCGTGGAGCGCATCCGTACCCGCACTTGGACCGCCATCAAGAGCAACCGCTGATCAGTATGGCCTGACCCCGCAATGGGTCAGGCCTGCATGCCGTAAAACAGCAACTCGGTGATACGCCTGACCTGGGTAGAGTGCGCGTCGATATCCGGGTGTTCCTGGTTCACCAGTCGGAACAGTTGCAGGTGCGAATAGTCGTTCAACAGGAACGCGGCCAATTCCACATCGAGCTGCGGGCGCAGCTTGCCGGCCCGTTGCAATTCCCGCAGCAATTCGCTGATTTCGGCCCTGAGCGCATCGTTCATGGCCCGATAGCCTGCCGGCAGTTCATTGTTGCCACCGAAGAGAATCAGCGGCAGCAGTTCACGCCACAGGCTGGGGTGCATGACTTCCAACGCATAGCCGGTAAGCAGGCGTTCCAGGTGGCAGAGCGCCTCGACCGGGTCGTCTATTTCGTGGATCCGGCTGCGGGTGTCGATGATCGCGCGTTGATCGGCGTGGTGCAGGATTTCCAGGATGATTTCCTGCTTGTTGCCGAAGTACTTGAACACCGTCGGCGGCGACACCCCGGCCTGGCTGGCGATCTGTTCGATGGTGGTGTTCTGGAAACCCTGGCGCTCAAACAGTTCGATCGCGGCCTTGCTGATAGCTTGCCGGCGTTCGGCTTTCTGACGTTCACGCAGTCCGCTCACAGGAGATCCTTGTCACGAGTAAAAAGAGGGGCGCTTGTCGCCCCGGTATCCCTGCAAAATACTTAATTGGGTAAAGCTTTTAAAGCACTAATTGCCATTCAAGGGGTTTGCCGCTGATGCTTCTTCAATCGGTAGGCAAATTGAGCGCGGCTGAGCCCCACGAGCCTGGCGGCGGCGGCCAGGTTGCCGGCGTTTTGTTGCAGCGCTTCATTGATCAGGCGCGATTCAAGGCCGTCGATGGAAAACCCCTGGTCCAGCTGGCCAAGGGTGTCCAGCAGTGCAGGGCGGGGCGCTGTGGTGGTGAGCTGCGGCCCGCTATTTGACAGGCTGCCGTGGTCGTCCAGGCCATAGGGATCGGCGGGCATCGGCTCGTTGCGAAACAGGTGCACCAGGTCAATCGCTTGGCCTTCGTCACTGGCGATCAGGCCGCGTTCGATCAGGTTTTGCAGCTCGCGCACATTGCCCGCGAAGTCATAGCGCAGCAAAACCTTCAGGGCGCGCATGGTCAGGCCCGCCGGCGTTCGCGCGTATTCCTGGCAGAAGCGCGTGAGGAATGCGTTGATCAGCAGCGGGATGTCGTCCCTGCGTTCGCGTAGCGGTGGCAGGGCGATGGGGTAGACATTCAGCCGGTAGAACAGGTCTTCACGAAACGTACCGTCAGCCACGGCTTTACGCAGGTCGATATTGGTGGCGGCGACCACGCGCACGTCCACCTTGATACCGCGCACGCCGCCGACCCGTTCGACTTCCCGCTCCTGCAGGGCCCGCAGCAACTTGCTCTGCCCGCCCAGGCTGAGGCTGGTGATTTCATCCAGGAACAGCGTGCCGCCCTGGGCCCGTTCGAAACGTCCGGGGCGCGAGTGCGTCGCGCCGGTATAGGCACCGCGTTCGACACCGAAGAGTTCGGCCTCGATCAGGTTATCCGGAATGGCGGCGCAATTGAGCGCCACGAACGGGCCGTCATGGCGGTGACTGAGCTGGTGCAACTGGCGCGCAAACATCTCCTTGCCCACCCCGGACTCACCGCTGATCAACACCGTTGCCGGGGTCAGCGCGACGCGTTGCAGGGCTTGTGTCGCGGCGTTGAACGCGGCGCTGGCGCCCACCAGCGTTTGCGGCGGGTTGGCCCTGGCGCTGCGGCTCACCGGGTGCTCGGGCGTGGGCGCGAGCGTGGTGCTGGTGACGGCCTGGGACACATTCAGGTAGCGCAGGTCCTGCTCGACGTCACCCCATTGCTCGGCCGTCTTGCCGATCACCCGACAGCTGCGGTGGCCCATGCCACGGCATTCCACTTCGCGGAAAATCACCATTTGCCCGAACAGGCCACTGACGAAACCGATGGCATAGCCGGTTTCAGTCCAGCACACCGGGTCCTGGCCGATGCCGTAGGCGCGCACATGCTCATCGGCCTCGCAGGAGTGGTGCCAGAGGAACTCACCTTCATAGAACCCCGAATCGGCATCGAACTTGAAGTGCAGCGGCTCGACCTTGGTCATGCCCTCCAGGGTGTGCAGGTGTGTCCCGGCGCGAAACACCGCGGCGGCATCGGCCTGTGGCCAGCGCTCGCGTATCAACCGCGCATCCCGCGCGCCGGAGGCATAACCGGTGCGGGTGAACAGGCCGCGCGCCTGCTCCAGGCCCAGGCGCTCGATGACCTCCCCGCGCAGGGCGCCGAACGACGAACTGTGCAGCAACAACATGCGTTGATCGTTGAGCCAGATACGCCCGTCTTCGGGAGAAAAAAACAGGCAGTCGGTCAGTTCCGCCGGCGTGGGCGAGCTGCCGGCACTGAGTTGGCGGCTGTCGCCGCGCGGATGGAAGGCCGCATTGGCCACCCGGTCGTCGGGCAGCGCACTGGGGGGATTAGTCATTGTTATGCCCCTGCAAAGCGAGTGAACGATATGAGTAACTGCTCAGATAGTTATTAAACATAACCTTATCAATTGAACAAGTGGCAGGGCCCCGGTTCTTGCAGGCAACCGCTCGGTGGGGTGTGAGCGCGACGCGGCGGGCCGCGACCCAGAGCCCTCGACGCGTTACGTCAGCAGCTTTGCGCGCAAGCGGCACAGCCTTTGCTCAAGGCTTGATGCGGCGTTTGCACCCTGTGCAGGCGATGACAATTACAAGAACTCGGAGTTGCCATGTCAGTGTCTGAAACCACTCACTTTCTACAGCGGGCCATTGCGTCCGAATGTCTGTTCAACGGCGATTGGATACCCGCCTCGGGGTCCGTGATCGCGGTGATCGAACCCGCCACCGGCGAACCCCTGATGCGCTGCGCCATGGCCACCCCGGCCGACATCGCCATCGCCTGCCGCAACGCGGCCCTGGCGCAGCCGGCATGGGCTGCATTCGGCCCTCGGGAGCGCGCCGAGGTGTTTCGCAAGGCGGCGGACCTGGCTCAGCAGTCCTTCGCGGAACTGGCGCTGTATGTCGCCCGGGAAACCGGCGGCGCATTGTTCAAGGGTGAACACGAAGTGCGCGAAGCGATAGTGCTGCTGCATCAGGCGGCGGGGCTGTTGTCCCAACCGCACGGGGTGGTGCTGCCCAGTGAAGCCGGGCGCCTGTCCTATGCGCGGCGTCAGCCCCATGGCGTGGTCGGAGTGATTTCGCCGTTCAATTTTCCGCTGATCCTGTCGCTGCGCTCGGTGGCGCCGGCGCTGGCGGCGGGCAATGCGGTGGTGCTCAAGCCCGACCCGCAGACGCCGGTCAGCGGTGGTTTTCTCATCGCCCGGCTGTTCGAGGAGGCGGGCTTGCCCAAGGGCCTGCTGCAGGTGTTGCCCGGCGCTGCGCCGGAGGGGGAGGCGCTGTGCCGCGATCCGAATGTGCGGATGATTGCGTTCACCGGATCCACGGCGGCGGGGCGCAAAGTCGCCGAAGTGGCGGGGCGACACCTGAAAAAAGTCGCGCTGGAACTGGGTGGCAAAAACCCGCTGATCATTCTCGAAGACGCCGACCTCGACCTGGCCGCGAGCAATGCCGCCTGGGGCGCCTGGATGCACCAGGGGCAGATCTGCATGGCGACCGGCTTGATTCTCGCCCATGAATCCATCGCCGAACGCCTCACGCGCAAGTTGGTGGACAAGGCCCGGGCGTTGACGGTGGGCAATGCCGCCCGGGGTGAGGCCGCGCTCGGCCCATTGATCAACCAACGGCAATTGCAGCGCGTACACGCAATCGTCAGCGACAGCCTGCAAGCGGGCGCGCGGTTGGAGGCGGGCGGCGAATATGACCGGTTGTTCTACCAGCCCACCGTGCTCAGTGGCGTGCGTCCGGGTATGCGCGCGTTTGAGGATGAAATCTTCGGCCCGGTGGCCACGGTGGTCAGCTTCGCCACGGACGAGGAGGCCATCGAACTGGCCAACCGCACCGAGTACGGCCTGTCGGCCGCCATCATCTCGCCGTCGGTCGGGCGCGCCATGGCCATCGGCGAGCGGCTTGACTGCGGCCTGCTGCATATCAACGACCAGACCGTGGCCGACGAATGCATCAACCCGTTCGGCGGGCGCGGCGCCTCCGGTAATGGCGGCAGCGTGGGCGGGCCGGCCGACTGGGACGAGTACAGCCAGTGGCAGTGGGTCACGCTGAAAAATACACCGCCTGCCTATCCGTTCTGAGCCCTGGCTCATCGGTTTGATCCACCCATGCCTATACAAAAACAAGAGGGCTTGAACATGAACCTGCAGAACAAAACCTTGATCGTCACTGGCGTCGCTTCCGGCATTGGCGCCGAGCTGGCGCGGCTTGCGCGCTTCCAGGGGGCCACGGTGATCGGCGTTGATCGCCATGCACCGCAACTGACCCTGGATAGCTTCGTCCAGGCTGACCTGGGCGACCCTGCCAGCATCGATGCGCTGGTGGCACGCCTGCCGGCGCGCATCGATGGGCTGTGCAACATTGCCGGCGTGCCCGGTACGGCGCCCTTGCAAGCGGTGGCCACGGTCAATTACCTGGGGCTGCGGCACCTGACTCAATCGCTGCTGCCACGCATGTCGGCGGGCGGCAGCATCGTCAATGTCGCCTCGGTCCTCGGTGCGCAATGGCCGCAACGGCTGGAGCGGCACAAGGCCCTGGCCGCGACGCCAAGCTTCGAGGCAGGGCAGCAGTGGCTGGCGGCCAACCCGGTGGAGCAGGACAACTGTTATCAGTACTTCAAGGAAGCGCTGATCGTGTGGAGCTTCCAGCAATCCCAGGGCTGGTTTCGCGATCACTCGGTACGCATCAACTGCGTCGCGCCGGGGCCGGTGTTTACCCCGATCCTCGGCGATTTCGTCAGCATGCTCGGGCCGGAACGGGTGGCCGCAGACAGCCAGCGCATGACCCGGCCAGCCCTGGCCGATGAGGTGGCGGCGGTGATTGCCTTCCTCTGCTCGGACGCCGCGCGCTGGGTCAACGGGGTCAATCTGCCGGTGGACGGTGGCT
Source organism: Pseudomonas sp. Pse79 (assembly GCF_024519615.1). NCBI lineage: Bacteria > Pseudomonadati > Pseudomonadota > Gammaproteobacteria > Pseudomonadales > Pseudomonadaceae > Pseudomonas > Pseudomonas sp. Pse79. Next base: position 71,185 of record NZ_JALJRR010000005.1, on the reverse strand, counting down.
TGGCCGCGACCTACGTGTAGCGCTTGCAACGGCGCTAAACCCCGGCGCGGCGCCTCCGCGCCGGGGGTCTTGAACAACAACAAAAATACAGGACATCCAAGATGCTCAAGCCTATCTTGCGGACGGTTGCGGCCATGCCTTTTGTCGCACTGTCATCGATTGCACACGCTTACGACCTGCCCGGGCTCAACCTCGGCAGCACCAGTTTCTACGACGGCTCACCGGCCCCGGCCGGCCCTGGCTGGTACCTGGAGGAATACCTGACGTACTCCCGGGCCAGCCGCTTCAATGACGCCAACGGTCACAAGCTGGCGTTGCCCAGGCAGGACCTGGACGTGGTGGCGCCCACCACGCAGATCATCTACCTCGGGCAACCCCTGGCCAATGGTGCGATGCCGGGATTCACCCTGATCAACACCTCCCTGGTCCACGCAGATGTCGACGATGGCTTGAACAATGCGGCGCTGAGTTCTCGCGCCGGGTTTGGTGATGTGACTGTGGGGCCCTTCCTGCAACTGCCGACCCTGAGCCGCGCGGATGGCAGCCCGTTGTTGACCCAACGTGTCGAAGCCGATATCTCGGTGCCGGTGGGGGCCTATGACCGCAAGCGCTCGATCAACCCAGGCAGCAACTTCTGGTCATTCAACCCGTATTACGCGGCAACGTACTGGTTCAGCCCGAAGTGGTCGGCGAGCGGGCGTTTCATGTACCTGTGGAATGGCAAGAATGATGAGCCGCAGGCCGGCTTTGGGGATGTTTCCGATACCCAGGCCGGCCAGGCGTTGCATGCCAACCTGACCGTGCAATATGCCTTGAGCCAGCAACTGAGCGTGGGGGTGAACGGCTACTGGTTGAAGCAGATCACCGACACCCAGGTGGACGGGCACGCCGTGAGCGGGCGCCGGGAGAAGGTCTGGGCCATGGGCCCAGGCCTGTTATACGCCTTCAACAAGGAGAACGTGCTATCGGTGAACGCCTACTTTGAACAGCAGGCTGAGAACCGCACCGAGGGCAATAAACTGGTGCTCAATTGGCTGCACAAGTTCTAGGCTTTGGTGTGCCCGGCCGCTTCCGGGGTGGACAGGTTCAGTGGCGCCTTACGCACCATGACGGTGATGATGGCCAGCGCCGCGATCGCCAACCCGGGGGAGGTCGCCAGCAGGACGCCTGTGGTGCCCGCACCTGCGGCGAGCAGTTGTCCCGCCGCCAGCGGTCCGGCCACCGAGCCCAGCCGGCCGATGGCCACGGCCGCACCGACGCCGGTGGCGCGCACCGCCGTTGGATAGGAGGGCGGTGCCGACGCATAGAGCACCAACTGCGCGGCCATGACGAACAAGCCCGCGGCGAAACCGGCGATGGCCATGGGCACGATGCCCACCGACAGCCCGACCCCGGCCAGGGCCGCGAGCAGCCCGGCATACACGAACAGCACCACTCTGAGGGCATTGCAGCGGTCCAGCAGGACACCGCCGAGCAGCGAGCCAAGGGCGCCGCCGATGTTGAACAGCATCTGCACCATGCCCGCCTGGGGTTTGCTGAAGCCTTGTTCGAGCAACAACGACGGCAGCCAGTTGAGCAGCATGTACATCACAGTCAGGGTGAAGAAGTAGCTGAGCCACAAGGCCAGCGTGGTGCCTGCGCGCCCTTCGCCGAACAGCGCCTGGCGAGTGGAGGGGCGGGCACTGAGGGTATTGTCGAGCTGTTGGCGAAAGGCGTTGGACTCGGGCAGCAGCAGGATCATCAACGGCACGGCCAGCAAGGGCGCCAGGCCGCCGATGATAAAGGTGGTCTGCCAGTGTTCACTGGAAAACATCGCCACCACCGCCGCCAATGCGCCGCCCAACGGCACGCCGCAGTACATCACACTGATGGCGGTGCCCCGGCTGCGTTCGCTGACCGCTTCGGCGCACAGCGCGATCAGGTTGGGCAGCGCGGCACCCAGCCCGAGGCCGGTCAGAAAGCGCACCAACAGCAGGCTCGAGTAGCTTTCGACAAACGCGGTGCAAAGCGAGAACAGCCCGAACAGCAGCACCGCGATCACCAGGATTTTCTTGCGCCCGATTCGGTCGGCGACCCAGCCGCCGAAGAACGCCCCCGGCAGCAGGCCAATGATCCCGACGCTGAACACCCAACCGAGCATCTTCGGGTCCAGGGCAAAACTCTGGCGCAACCCCGCGGCGGCGGTTCCGGCGGCTTGCAGATCGAACCCTTCGATCAGCGCAACGATAAAGCACAACGCGATAGTCAGCGTCGAACGACGCGATGGACTGTCCATGGGCAAACCTCATTGTTGTTGTTTTTGTTGTGGTGGCGAGCGCAAGTGGCTGCTGCTGATTAAGATAACAAAGATAACTAAAAAATGAATGGCGTATTAAAAATGCTAAAAACAGTAAATAAGTGCTTTAAATTCATGCTGTTGTGATGCGTGTCAGTGTTCATCATAAAAATAGATAGCTTTATTAATGTTCGATTATCGGTCAGTCGCTGTTGACGAGTGCCGTCGGCTGTTTCCATTCTCTATTGGCGAAGCCGAACGGGCCGAGCGTGTGCCACCCCCAAAAACAACAACAAAAAATGGACAACGAACATGCCAAAACTCCCGATGGAGGACGCCGTTGCAGTGGCGTCCGTCTCCTGTGTGTCGAACCGCAAGCCAGGCCTGGTCATGGCGTTGCTGGCCTTGAGCGTGTTGCCCTCCCAGCTGTGGGCGGCCGGCTTTATCGACGACAGCCACGGCACCTTGACCCTGCGCAATTACTATCTGGATCGCGACTACAAGGACGACGGTGCAAAGACCGCTGCGCGAGAATGGGCCCAGGCGTTCATCCTCAACCTGGAATCGGGGTACACCCCGGGCCCGCTGGGCTTTGGCCTGGATGTGCGCGGGTTGATGGGGGTCAAGCTCGATTCTTCGCCGGACCGCAGCGGCACCGAGTTGTTGCCGGTGTCGGCCAGCGACAAGCGTGCCGCCGATGAGTACTCGCGCCTGGCGCCGACCGCCAAGATGCGGTTTGCCCAAACCACCGTGAAGACCGGTGACGTGTCGATCTTCCTGCCGTTCGCCTTTGCCAGCCCGTCGCGCCTGCTGCCGCAAACCTTTCGCGGCACCACCTTGAGCTCCAAGGACATCGACGGCCTGACCTTCAATACCGGCTATATCGACCGCATCAACAAACGCGACTCCACCAGCTACCAGGCCATGACCATCGCCTCGCCCAACCGGCGTTTCAACGCCACCGCCACCACCTCGCACCTGGCTTACGTCGGCGGTGACTACCAGGTCAACAAAGACCTCAGCCTGCGCGCCTATCACTCGCAGATAGCCGACCTCTACCAGCAGGACACCCTGGCGTTGCTGCACAATCTGCCCGTGGGCGATGGCGTGCTCACCAGCGACCTGCGCAGTTTCTTCAGTCGCGAGGACGGCAGCGCCAAGGCGGGGAACGTGGATAACCGCAACCTCTCGGCGTTGTTTGGCTACCGCCTGGGCGGTCACAAATTCAGCCTGGGCTACATGCATTCCAGTGGGGAGACGGCCACGCCCTATATCTCCGGGACGGAGCTGATGGGCATGAGCGAACTGACCATGAGTTCGGACTTTCTCAACGCCAAGGAGCGCACCTGGCAGGCGATCTACGACTACGACTTCGCGGCTTCCGGTTTACCGGGCCTGAAGGGCCGGCTGCGTTACGTGCGCGGCGATAACATCGAGCTGGCGGCATTCAACGCCGAGGATCGCAAGGAGCGCGAGTTCCAGATGGAGCTGGGCTACGTGATCCAGAGCGGCCCGCTGAAGAACGTCGGGCTGCTGGCGCGCAAGTCGATCTATCGCAATGACTTCCCGGCTGGCGCGGCATTTCGCGATGAAAACCAGACCCGTTTCCTGGTGCTCTACACCGTGGCGCTCTGGTAAGCCGTCAGTCCTGATACACCTTCTTCAGCAAGCGCAGCAGCTCTGCACGTTCCTCAGCGTCCAGGGCTGCGGTGGAGTCCAGGTCACTCTGGACGGCGATCTCTTTGAGCGCCTTGAGCAGAGTTTCGCCGGTCTTGCTGAGGAAGATCCCATAGGAGCGCTTGTCTGGTTTGCAGCGCACACGCACGGCGAGGGCGCGGCTTTCCAGCTTGTTCAGCAACGGCACCACCTGGGGCGGCTCAATCGCCAGCGCGCGAGCCAGGTCGGTCTGCATCAGGCCGGGATTCTGCTCGATGATCGCCAGGGCCGAGAACTGAGCGGGGCGCAGGTCGTGCTCGGCAAGCCGACCGATCAGGTTCTGGAACAGCTTGAGCTGCGCACGCCGTATGGCGTAACCAATCAGGTCGTCCAGGGCCGAATCCAGCGGCGCACGCCCCTCGGTGGTGTCGGGCAGGGCCAGGTTGGCGTCGGCGATGTTGGAAGGCTTGGCCATTGACAGTGCAATCCTCAGAAGGTGGAGGTTAAGAAAGCTATCTAGTTTGCCGAGGTTCGCGAGCCATGGCTATGCCGGCTTTTCATAACGCCCGAGCGGCTTAGGTTTTACAAGGGGAAAATATTGGTTATCAAGGTTAATAGTTAATTGACATAACTATATTTGCGGTTTAATTTCGAATCATCTTCCAACCAAGAACAAGAGCGTACCGTCATGAGCAATTACGAAGGCCGTTGGACCACCGTCAAGGTTGAAATCGAGGAAGGCATTGCCTGGGTCATTCTCAATCGCCCGGAAAAACGCAACGCCATGAGCCCGACCCTGAACCGCGAAATGATCGACGTCCTGGAAACCCTGGAGCAGGACCCCGCCGCCGGCGTACTGGTACTGACCGGTGCCGGTGAAGCCTGGACCGCCGGCATGGACCTCAAGGAATACTTTCGCGAAGTGGATGCCGGCCCGGAAATCCTCCAGGAGAAAATCCGCCGCGAAGCCTCGCAATGGCAATGGAAACTGCTGCGCATGTACGCCAAGCCCACCATCGCCATGGTCAATGGCTGGTGCTTCGGCGGCGGCTTCAGCCCATTGGTGGCGTGCGACCTGGCGATCTGCGCCGACGAAGCCACCTTCGGCCTCTCGGAAATCAACTGGGGCATCCCACCGGGCAACCTGGTGAGCAAGGCCATGGCCGACACCGTGGGCCATCGTCAATCGCTGTACTACATCATGACCGGCAAGACCTTCGGCGGGCAGAAGGCCGCCGAGATGGGCCTGGTCAACGAAAGCGTACCGCTGGCGCAACTGCGCGAAGTGACCATCGAACTGGCGCGCAACCTGCTGGAGAAAAACCCGGTGGTGCTGCGGGCGGCCAAGCATGGCTTCAAGCGTTGCCGCGAACTGACCTGGGAGCAGAACGAGGATTACCTCTACGCCAAGCTCGATCAGTCGCGCTTGCTCGACACCGAAGGCGGCCGCGAGCAGGGCATGAAGCAGTTCCTCGACGACAAGAGCATCAAGCCCGGCCTGCAGACGTACAAACGCTGAGGCTGGCCGGCGAATGGCGGGCGCATCCCGCTGTTCGCCGCCTCACCCTGGCGCTACTGTGACATCGCTTGAATGCATTCCCCATAAAGACAATAAAGAGGAATCACCATGCTGGACGTGCCCCTGTTGATCGGCGGCCGGTCGTGCCCCGCCCGTGACGGTCGAACCTTCGAGCGTCGCAACCCGGTGACCGGTGAAGTGGTTTCGCGGGTTGCCGCCGCGACCCTGGACGATGCCGACGCCGCCGTGGCCGCAGCCCAGGCGGCGTTCCCCGGCTGGGCCGCGCTGGCGCCGAACGAACGCCGCACCCGGTTGCTCAAGGCGGCCGAGCACTTGCAGGCGCGCAGCGCCGAATTCATTGCCGCCGCCGGCGAAACCGGCGCCATGGCCAACTGGTATGGCTTCAACGTGCGCCTGGCGGCCAACATGCTGCGTGAAGCAGCGTCGATGACCACCCAGATCACGGGCGAAGTGATTCCCTCCGATGTGCCCGGCAGTTTCGCCATGGCCCTGCGTCAACCGTGCGGCGTGGTGCTGGGGATTGCGCCGTGGAATGCCCCGGTCATCCTCGCCACGCGCGCCATCGCCATGCCGCTGGCCTGTGGCAATACCGTGGTGCTCAAGGCTTCGGAGTTAAGCCCGGCAGTGCATCGCCTGATTGGCCAGGTCTTGCAGGATGCCGGGCTGGGCGATGGCGTGGTCAACGTCATCAGCAACGCACCGGCCGATGCCGCCGCGATTGTCGAACGGCTGATCGCCAACCCGGCGGTGCGCCGGGTCAACTTCACCGGCTCGACCCATGTCGGGCGGATTGTCGGCGAACTCTCGGCGCGTCACCTCAAGCCGGCCTTGCTGGAACTGGGCGGCAAGGCGCCGCTCCTGGTGCTCGACGACGCCGACCTGGATGCGGCGGTTGCCGCGGCAGCGTTTGGTGCCTACTTCAACCAGGGGCAGATTTGCATGTCCACCGAGCGCCTGATTGTCGATGCCAAGGTCGCCGATGCGTTTATCGCCAAGCTGACCGCCAAGGTCGCCAGCCTGCGCGCCGGTGACCCCGCGGCGGCGGATTCGGTCTTGGGTTCCCTGGTGGATGCCAGCGCCGGTACGCGCATCAAGGCCCTGATCGACGATGCGCTGGGCAAGGGCGCGCGGCTGGTCGCGGGCGGCCAGTTGGAGGGCAGCATTCTGCAGCCGACCCTGATCGATGGCGTCACCGAGAACATGCGCTTGTACCGCGAAGAATCCTTCGGCCCGGTGGCGGTGTTGCTGCGCGGTGACGGTGATGAAGCACTGCTGCGCCTGGCCAACGACTCCGAGTTCGGCCTGTCGGCGGCGATCTTCAGCCGCGACACCGGGCGTGCGCTGGCGCTGGCGCAGCGGGTGGAGTCGGGCATTTGCCACATCAACGGGCCGACCGTGCATGACGAGGCGCAGATGCCCTTTGGCGGGGTCAAGTCCAGCGGTTACGGCAGCTTTGGCGGCAAGGCGTCGATTGAACACTTCACGCAATTGCGCTGGGTGACCTTGCAGAACGGGCCGCGGCATTACCCGATCTGAGCAGGCGTCGCGACATAACAATAACAAGGCGGCTGTGATCCGCCTTGCTGGAGGACACCCTTGTGAGTTCCGAATTCAGACCGCAACCCCAGCCCGCACCGCGCTACCGCGAGGTCTCCATCGGCCACGCCCCGGTGGCGGTCACTGAAGAGCAGGGCGTGCTGCATATGCGTTCCCTGGAGCCATTGGCCGAGTTGCCGGCGCGCTTGCTCGATCGTCTGGTGCATTGGGCCCGGGTGCGTCCCGAGCAGACCTTCATTGCCGCACGCCAGGCCGATGGTGACTGGCGTCGCGTCAGCTACGCGCAGATGCTTGAGAGCGTGCGGGCGATTGCCCAGGCCTTGCTGAGTTACGGCCTGTCGGCAGACAAGCCGCTGGCGTTGCTGTCGGGCAACGACATCGAGCATCTGCAACTGGCCCTCGGCGCGATGTACGCCGGTATCCCTTACTGCCCGGTGTCGCCGGCGTATTCGTTGTTGTCCCAGGACTTCGCCAAGCTGCGGCATGTATGCGACCTGCTGCAGCCGGGGTTGGTGTTCGTCAGCGATGCGGCGGCCTACCAGCGCGCGATCGACGCGGTATTGCCGGCCGAGACGCCGCTGATCTGCGTGCGCGGCCATGTGCCGGGACGCACCCAGGTCAGCTTCGCGAGCCTGCTGCAAACCCCGGGCGGCAGTGCGGCCGATCAGGCGTTCAATGTCACCGGCCCGGACAGCATCGCCAAGTTTCTTTTCACCTCGGGCTCGACCAAATTGCCCAAGGCGGTGATCACCACGCAACGCATGCTCTGCGCCAACCAGCAGATGCTGTTGCAGACGTTTCCGGTGTTCGGCGAAGAGCCGCCGGTGCTGGTGGACTGGTTGCCGTGGAATCACACCTTCGGCGGCAGCCACAACGTCGGCATCGTGCTCTACAACGGCGGCACCTTTTACCTCGACGCTGGCAAGCCCACGGCCCAGGGGTTTGCCGAGACCCTGCGCAACCTCAAGGAGGTGTCGCCCACGGCCTATCTGACGGTGCCCAAGGGTTGGGAAGAGTTGGTCAGCGCCCTGGAGCAGGATGCCGAGTTGCGCGAGTGCTTTTTTGCGCGAATGAAATTGTTTTTCTTCGCCGCCGCGGGCCTGTCGCAAAGTGTCTGGGACCGCCTCGACCGGGTGGCCGAACAGCACTGCGGAGAACGCATCCGCATGATGGCCGGGCTGGGCATGACCGAAGCCGCGCCATCCTGCACCTTCACCACCGGGCCGTTGTCCATGGCCGGCTATATCGGTTTGCCCGCGCCGGGCTGCGAGGTGCGCCTGGTGCCGGTGGACGGCAAGTTCGAAGGGCGCTTTCGCGGGCCGCACATCATGCCGGGGTACTGGCGGGCGCCGGAACAAACCGCCGAGGTGTTTGACCCGCACGGCTTCTATTGTTCGGGGGACGCGATCAAGCTCGCCGACCCGAATCGGCCGCAACTGGGGCTGATGTTCGACGGGCGCATCGCCGAGGATTTCAAACTGTCCTCCGGGGTGTTTGTCAGCGTCGGGCCGTTGCGCAATCGCGCGGTGCTGGAGGGGTCGCCGTATGTGCAGGACCTGGTGATTGCCGCGCCGGACCGCGAATGCCTGGGCGCCCTGGTCTTCCCCAGGCTCTACGAATGCCGCCGGCTGGCGGGCTTGAACGCCGACGCGAGCGACGCCGACGTACTCGCCAGCGTGCCGGTGCGCCAATGGTTCGGCGACTGGTTGCAGCGCCTCAATCGCGACGCCACCGGCAATGCCAGCCGTTTGGAATGGATTGCCTTGCTCGACGAGCCGGCGTCTATCGACCGTGGGGAAATTACCGACAAGGGGTCGATCAACCAGCGTGCGGTACTGCAATGGCGCGCGGCCAAGGTCGAGGCGCTGTATCGCGGTGAAGATGCTGCGATCCTGCGTGCCGAGCCCAAGCCTTGAGCGGCGTGGGGCAGTATTCGGCGTTTGCCGACGTGGCGATTTACGAGGCGCTACGCACGCCGTGGGTCGACCTCGGTGGCGCCTTGTCCCTGGTCTCGCCCATCGACCTGGGGATCAAGGTCGGCCGTGAAGTCCTGGCCCGTGCCGGTATCGACCCGCTGGCGGTGGACAGCGTGCTGGCCGGCTCCATGGCCCAGGCCAGCTTCGATGCCTATTTGCTGCCGCGGCATGTCGGGTTGTACAGCGGCGTGGCGCAATCGGTTCCGGCGCTGGGGGTGCAGCGCATCTGCGCCACGGGTTTCGAGTTGTTGCGCCAGGCCGCTGAGCAACTGCGCGACGAGGTGCAACTGGCCTTGTGCGTGGCCAGTGAGTCGATGTCCCGCAACCCGATTGCGGCCTACACCCACCGGGATGGGTTTCGTCTCGGTGGCGAGGTGCAATTCAAGGATTTTCTCTGGGAAGCCCTATACGACCCGGCCCCGGGGCTGGACATGATCGCCACCGCCGACCACCTGGCGCGCCGCCATGGCCTGAGCCGCGAGGCCGTGGACCGTTACGCCTGCGCGAGCCATCAGCGTGCGTTGCAGGCGCAGCGTGACGGCGCGTGGGCTGAAGAGATCGTGACGGTCGATAACCAAGTGTTCGAGTTGGAGGGGTATCAGCCGCGTGGCATCAGCCTGGCGCGCCGCGCCGCTGCCGTCACCCAGGACAGCCACCCACGGCCCACCGACCTTGCGGCCCTGGCACGCTTGCGCGCCGTGCATGCCAATGGCGTGCAAACCGCTGGCAACAGCTGCGCGGTGGTCGATGGTGCGGCGGCAGCCCTGGTCGGGCGCGCCTCGGCCTGCCCGCGTGCGCCCCTGGCCCGGCTGCTGGCCAGCGCGGTGGTCGGTGTGGCGCCGGAGTTCATGGGCATCGGTCCGGCGCCGGCGATCCGCTTGCTGCTGCATCGCAGCGGGTTGAGCCTGGATGACATCGGCCGTTTCGAGATCAACGAAGCGCAGGCGGCCCAGGTATTGGCGGTGGCCCAGGAACTGGAGCTGGACAGCACCCGGCTCAACGTCCAGGGCGGTTCGCTGGCGGTGGGGCATCCATTGGCTGCCACCGGCCTGCGCTTGGTCATGACGCTGGCCGGGCAATTACGCCGGCACAACCTGCGCTACGGGATTGCCGCTGCGTGTGTCGGCGGTGGGCAGGGCATGGCGTTGTTGATCGAGAACCCGGCCTATCGCGGTTGAGCGTTCAACGGTGTAACTCCTTTTTATTCGATGAGGTTTGCCATGTGGAGCTATCAGGCGCCGCTGCGCGATATGCAATTTGTGCTTGAACATTGGCTGCAAGCCCCCCAGGCGTGGAGCCATGTTCCGGCGTTCGAAGCGTTGGACATGTCTCTCGCCGTTCAAGTGTTGGAGGAAGCGGCGCGCTTCAGCCAGGGGGTGCTGGCGCCCCTGAACAGTAGCGGCGATCGTCAAGGCTGTCGCTGGAACGCCGGCCAGGTCAGCACGCCGGACGGTTTCGCCGAGGCCTATCGCGCCTATGTCGACGGTGGCTGGCCGGCCTTGGCGTGCGCTGAAGGGCAGGGCGGCCAGGGGTTGCCGCAACTGCTCGACGCGGCGCTGCAAGAGATGCTCTACGCCAGCAACCACGCGTGGGCCATGTACACCGGGATCGCCCACGGTGCCTACCTCTGCCTCAAGACCCACGCCGCGCCCTGGTTGCAGGCGCGTTACTTGCCCGAGATCATCAGTGGGCATGCCTTGCCCACCATGTGCCTGACCGAGCCCCAGGCTGGCAGCGATGTCGGGTTGCTGCGCTGTCGCGCGACCCCCGAGGGCGATGGCCGTTATCGCCTGCAGGGCAACAAGTTGTTTATCTCCGGCGGCGAGCACGACCTCACGCCCAATATCCTGCACCTGGTACTGGCGCGCCTGCCCGATGCGCCGCCGGGCAGTCGCGGCCTTTCACTGTTCCTGGTGCCCAAGCGACTGGACGACGGCCAGGCCAACGCTGTGCATTGCGACGGCATTGAACACAAGATGGGCATCAAGGGCAGCGCCACGTGCTCGCTGGTGTTCGACGGCGCCCTAGGCTGGCTGATCGGCGACGCCAACCGCGGCCTGGCAGCGATGTTCGTGATGATGAACTCGGCGCGCCTGCATGTCGGCCTGCAAGGCCTGGGGCATGTCGAGGCGGCTTGGCAGAACGCTGCGCAATACGCCGCCGAGCGCGTGCAAATGCGTGCGCCGTCGAGGCCGCAAGGGGCGTCGGCCCAAGCGGCTGACCCTATCCGTTATCACCCGGCGATGCGCCGCGTGTTGCTGGAGTTGCGCACGGCCAGCGAGGGGATGCGGGCCATCGGTTATTGGGCCGCGCATTTGCTCGATCAGGCCGAGCATGACCCGGACCCGCAAGCACGAGCGTGCGCCGGTCAACTGGCGCAGTTGCTGACGCCGATCATCAAGGCGTTTTTCACCGAGCAGGGTTTTCGTCAGGCGAGCAATGCCTTGCAGGTCTTCGGCGGTTACGGCTACGTCGCCGAGTTCGCCATCGAGCAAACGCTGCGCGACAGTCGCATCGCGATGATCTATGAGGGCAGCAACGAGATCCAGGCCAATGACCTGCTGCTGCGCAAGGTGCTGGGCGATGAGGGGCGAGCCTTCGACTTGCTGCTGGCAGTGCTGCGCACCGAGGCCGGGCAGGGCGGCCAATGCGCCGCGTGTGCAGGTTTCGCCTACGCGCTGGGCAGCCTGTGTGACGCGCTGGCCCGTGTGGTCGAGGCCATACGTGAACGGGCGCTGGAAGACAGCGAGTACCCCTATCGGGCCGCGCCGGACTTTCTCCAGTTATGCGGCGTGGCCCTGCTGGCCCTGGCATGGGCGCGGGCCGCTCGGGTTTCCCGGGCATTGCCCGAGGACGATCCGTTGCGCGCCGCCAAGCTGCAAAGCGCCGGGTTCTTTTTCGATTACCTGCCGTCCCGGTTGGCGCAGCACCTGGGCGCGATAGACGCGGCACGCGCGGCGTTGGCGTTCGTCTGACGCGGTCGGATGCTTGCGGTACTACTTGCGGTACTACTAGCGGTACTATGGCGACCCACGTTTTCTGGAAGTTGCCTGGATGAGTAAACCCGGTCAATTGGTGCTGGTTGCACTGCGCAAGATGATCGCCTGCGGCGAGTTGGCGGCGGGCGAGCGGCTGATGGAGATTCCCACGGCGCAACTGTTCGGTGTGTCACGCATGCCCGTGCGTATGGCGTTCCGTACCCTTGAGCAGGAAGGGCTGCTGGTGCCGTTTGGCGGGCGTGGGTATCAGGTGCGTTCGGTCAGCCCGGACGACATTGCCGGCGCCGTCGAAGTGCGTGGCGTGCTCGAGGGCCTGGCTGCGCGTCAAACCGCCGAGCGCGGGTTGTCCGACGTGGCGCGTGCCACGCTCGAGCGCTGCCTGGTGGAAGGCGATCAACTGTTCGACAAAGGGTACGTGACCGAGGACGACCTTGAGGTCTATCACGACCTGAACATGCGCTTTCACCGCGTCATCGTTGAAGGCAGCCACAACCCGGCGATCGCCGACGCACTGGCACGCAATGATCACCTGCCGTTCGCATCGGTCACCGCGCTGGCGGTGGATCGCGACGACATGGTCCGCGAATACCGGCGTTTCAACTATGCCCACATGCAACATCACTCGGTCTTCGATGCCCTGGTCAATCGCCAGGGCGCGCGGGCCGAAGCGATCATGCGCGAGCACGCCAACGCGACCTTGCGCTATGCCGAGATCTTCGGTTCCGCGACCGCCAACGCGCGGATGAAGGTCATTTTGCCCACGGCGTGACGCCTTTCAGAGATCGAGCACCAGCAGCGGGGTTTTCGCGCGCGAGCAGCAGGGGGTGAACTGGTCGTTCAGCGCTTGTTCCTGCTCGGTGAGGAACAGGTCGCGGTGCTCCGGTATGCCTTCGAGCACGCGGGTCAGGCAGGTTCCGCAAATCCCTTGTTCGCACGACACGGCAATCTCGATACCGTGGCTTTCCAGGACCTGGACCACGCTCCGGTCGGCGGGTACGTCGAAGACCTGGCCGCTGCTGGCGAGCTTCACCGAAAACCCTGCGTCGAGGCTGCTGTCCAGCGGCGCCGCAGCGAAGTATTCGCGGTGCAGGCATTCCTCCTGCCAGCCCTGGGCCCGAGCGCTGTCGAGCACATGCTGCATGAAGCCGCCGGGGCCGCACACATACAGGTGGACGTTGGCGTCGGGCGCCGCCAGCACCTGGGCGGTGTTCATTGCCGTATGGGGCTGCTCGTCGAAATGCAGGAACACGCGTTCGGCGAACGATGAGTCCTTGAGGCGTTGCACAAAGGCGGCGCGTTCACTGGCGCGGGCGCAATAATGCAGTTCGAAGTCAGCCCCGACATGGGCCAGGCGCTCGGCCATGCACAGGATCGGGGTGATGCCGATGCCGCCGGCGAACAGCAGACTGCGTCGGGCTTCGTGCGCCAGCGGGAACAGGTTGCGCGGTTCGCTGATCTGCAGGCGGGCGCCCTTCTGTATGTGTTCGTGCAAGCAGCGGGAGCCGCCACGGGAGGCCGGGTCGTTGAGCACGCCGATCAGGTAGCGATGCCGTTCTTCCGGGTGATTGCACAGGGAATACTGACGGACCACGCCGTCGGGCAGGTGCACGTCGATATGCGCGCCAGCGCTGAAGGCCGGCAGCGCCTGGCCATCGACACGGGCCAATTCAAAGCTGCAAATGTCCTGGGCTTCGTTGTTGCGGGATACCACCACCACATCGATCATGTTCAGTCCTCGTAGCGTTAGCGCGCGGTTCAGGCGCGGGTCGTGGTGATCAGTTGCGGCGCGAGGGCGCGCTCCTTGGCGATCAGCCGTTCGAGGACCTTGCGTGACTGCACGCCACCGGCATCGATATTGAGCTTGAGCAGATTGCGCGTCGGGTGGGCCAGCAGGTTCTGTTGCTGGCGTTCAAGCATCTCCAGGTCTTCGCTGAAAATCTTGCCCTGGCCTTCGCGAATGCTGGCGGTCAGTGCCTGGTCCTGAGGATTGAAGTTGCGCGCCATGCCCCAGAAGTACCAGATCGATGTCTCGGTTTGCGGGGTGATGAAGTCCACCACGATGCTCGCGGCCTTGTGCTCGGGCGCGGCGTGGTAGCCGCCCTTGCCGGCGTGGGCCACGCCGACTTCGATCAGCACATGGCTGGGCGGGGTGAAGCGGCAGATCTGCCAGCGGTCCACCGGCACGTCATCGGCGAGGTTATTGCCACGCAGGGCCATGCGCCAGAACGGCGGGGCCATGATGTTTTCCATGTGGCGGGCGGTGACGACTTCATCGCCTTCGACCGTGGTCACAGGCGGCGCTTCGTCGATTTCCTTCTGGCCGATGCTGGAGGCGTGGACGTAGGTTTCGTGGGTCAGGTCCATCAGGTTGTCGATCATCAGGCGGTAGTCGCACTGGATGTCAAACAGGCCGCCGCCATAGGCCCACTGGTCGCTCACGGCCCATTCCAAGTGGTGGATCAACGCCGGGTCGGCCAGGGCCTGATCGCCGGGCCACACCCAGATGAAACCGTAGCGTTCCACCGCGGCGAAGGTCTTGTTGCAGGGAAACCCGCGCACCCGCTGCCCGGGCATTTCGACGGTCTTGCCGTCGTCCCCCATGACCAGGCCATGGTAGCCGCAGACCAGCTTGCCGTTCTCCACATAGCCCAACGAGAGCGGCGCGCCGCGATGCGGACAGAAGTCCTCGACAGCCACGACGGCGCCTTCCAGCCCGCGATAAAACACCATTTTTTCCCCGCAGATCTGCCGACCCAGCGGCTTTTGCGCGATTTCATCGGGGGTGCAGGCGACATACCACGTGTTCTTGGGGTACATGGTGACTCTCCAGGCGAGTGATTGTTCTTATTTAATGGATCCATTAAATGAAGTGCGCCACTTGGAGTCAACCTGTGGTTCGGCAGTGTCGAGATTTATTTGGGCGATTATCGATCAGTTTTTATTTACTGGATCCATAATGCGCGCTTGCCTGGTTGCCACGCCGTGCGGCCCGAGCACCTCGTCGCTCTCGCTGGACAACGCCGGCATGACGGCGCGGAGCGTTTGCAGGGTCCTGGGCGCAGGCTCACTCGGTGTTTGTCGCCATCAGAAAGTTGCGCACTTCACCGGTGATATGGCTTTTGCTGCCTTGTTCGAGGATGCCGACGGTTCGCTGCTCCACCGCACCCGGCAACGCCAGGACACGCAGCTGTGGGTCGTGTTGCCAGTCGAAGTTTCTGAGCAGCGGAATAATCGCGATGCCGACGCGTTGTCGGACTAGTTCCGCGATGCCGATGATTGAGTTCAGTTCAAGGATCTGCTTGGGCTCGATCGCTTCCCGTCGGAAAAAGCGCTCCACTTTTCGGCCCACGGCGGTGGTTCTGTCATAGCGAATGAACGGCTGTGTCCTGAGCAGTTCAATGGCATCGTCGGTGCCCTGCGAGTGGGTTGCGCTGACCAACAACACCAACGGTTCTTCGTACAACCTTGTCCAGCTCAAGCCTTTGAAGTCCTGGCGTGTGGCCTCGATCAAGAGCGCGGCATCCAGTTCTCCGGTGAGAACCCGGTGCGCCAGTTCGTCCGAGCGCGCGGTCACCAGGGTGACGGACACCTTGGGATAAACCTCCTTGAGCCTGACCAGGCAGTTGGCGAGCAAGCCCATTGCCGAGGTGATCCCGCCGATCGTCACATCGCCTTCCATCGTGAGGTCAGTATCGTCGCCGGCGACCATGGCCGCGTAATCGTCGACCAGCTTCTTGGCTTTGGGCAGCAACAGCAGGCCTTCACGGTTGAGCTTGATCTGACGCTGGCTGCGATCGAACAGAGGGCGCCGGATCTCATCCTCGAGCGCACGCATTTGTTGCCCGACGGCGGCATTGGTCAGGGACACTCGATCTGCTGCGGCAGCAAAACTGCCGTATTGCGCGACGGCAATGAAGGTTTTCAGAAAACGGATGGTACTCATTGGGTGTTTCCGACGGGTTCAGTGTCAGGGATGGTAAAGGGTTTGTTTATGTTGGATAAAGGTAATTTAGATTTTCTTTCGTCTGGCGCGGCAGAATACTGGACGCTGTTCTGGAAGCAGCGATGACCCTATGAAAAGCCAGTCGAATGAAGCAATCAATCCCGCCGCCGATGCAGTGGCGAGCCAAGCCGCCAAGAGTGTTTATCACCTCGGCGCCACGACGGTGTACTCGCACACTGCCGATAGCCGTTTTGCCTACACGCTGTATGTACCCGCCTCGATTGAGGACCCTGAGCGCCCGGTCGACCTCGTGGTGTCGTTGCACGGCTCAACCCGGGCCATGGAAATCTACCGCAATGGCTTCGCCGAATTTGGTCGTTGGAACGATTGTGTGATTCTGTCGCCACTGTTTCCGGTGGGGGTGCTGGGAGATGGCAACGGCGACGGTTACAAGCAATTGGTGGAAGGCGATATCCGTTACGACCAAGTCCTGCTGGACATGGTCGCCAGCGTCGGCCAGAAGTACAACCGCCGCTTCGATACGTTCGCCCTGTTTGGTTACTCCGGTGGCGGACAGTTCAGCCACCGGTTTTGTTACCTGCACCCCGAGAAGCTGTGGGCCGCCTCGATCGGTGCGCCAGGCTCGGTGACCTTGCTGGACCCCAAGCAGAATTGGTGGGTCGGTGTGCGCGACTTCGAGACCCGGTTTGCCAAGCCACTGGACCTCGACGCCCTGCGTCAGGTGCCGATTCATATGGTGGTGGGCGAGGCCGACCTCGAAACCTGGGAAATCACTCACCGCGAAGGCGGCAAACATTACATGCCCGGCGCCAATAGCGCCGGTTGCACGCGGCCTGAACGGCTGGCGGCACTCAAGGCGAGTTTCGAGGCTCAGGGGGTCAAGGTGCGTTTCGATGTGCTGCCCAATGTGGCTCATCAGGGGATCAAGGCGATGCCGGCCGCCCAGGACTTTTTCGCCGAGGTGTTGCGAGTTCGTCGCGGCCGGCGTTGATCGATACCGCTGTAAAGAGGTGCAAGGGGCGCAATTGACGTCCCTGATGATTGCGTTGGTATCTGACAAAAGTACGCGCGATCGGTTGCTATAAAAATAATCACGACCTACCCATTCCGTTCCCGGCCCTGCCCATGGCTTAGTCCATCGACCGGAAAATTTTGTTCAAGGAGTCTTTCTCCCATGCATCACTACGTCAAAAAAGCCCTGTATCTCGGCGTGCCGACCCTCAGCCTGTGCCTTGCCGCCCTTACTCTGCAAGCCGGCGAACCGAGCCTGATCAAGGTTGGCTTCAACGGTGATATCCGCAGCACTGAACCTGGGGTCAATCGCGATGAAAACTCCGATGCGTTCATCATGCACATCGTCGAAGGTTTGGTGGCCTACCGCGAAGATGCGTCAGTCGGGCCGATGCTGGCTAAAGACGTCACGATCTCGGACGACGGGCTCACCTATACCTTCACCCTGCGTGAAGGGGTCAAGTTCCAGAACGGCAAGCCCCTGACCGCCGAGGACGTGAAGTGGACCTGGCAGCACTACCTCGACCCGAAAACCCAATGGCGCTGCCTGCCGGAGTTTGATGGGCGCGGGGTCTCGAAAATCCTCGACATCTCGGTTCCGGAACCGCTCAAGGTGGTGTTCCGCATCGATAAGCCCAACGGCGTGCTGCTGGCGACCATGTCCCGGCCCGACTGTGGCGGCAGCGGCATTGTGCATCCCGATTCGGTCGCGGCCGATGGCACCTGGATCGCGCCGATTGGCACCGGTCCGTTCACCCTCGGTCAGTGGAAGCAAGGCCAGTACGTCGAGTTGAACCGCTTCAAGGACTACACCCCGCGCGCCGAAGCGAAGCCAGACGGCTTTACCGGGAACAAGCAAGCGTTCGTTGACCGCGTGCGGTTTGTGGTCATCCCGGACGCCGCCTCGGCCAAGGCCGCACTGCTTTCCGGCGGTGTCGACGTACTGCCGGACGTGACCGCAATGGATGAGGCGGAGTTGAAAAATGTCCCCGGCATGCAGGTACGCACCAGCCCGGTGATGACGCTCGGCGGGCTGCTGTTCCAGACCCGTGACCCGTTGCTCGGCGACGTGCGTATTCGCCGCGCCGTGGCGCTGTCGCTGGACTATTCGCAGATGGTCGCAACGCTTTCCAATGGCCTGTCCACCGTCAACAACTCGATCATTCCGACCACCAGCGCGTATTACGACGCGACGGCGCATACGGGTTACCCCTACGACCTCGACGAGGCCCGGCGCCTGCTCAAAGCGGCGGGTTACCACGGCCAGCCGATCAAGCTGATCGTCAACAAGCGCTACCCGCAGATGTTCGATATGGGCGTCTTGAGCCAGGCAATGCTCCAGGCTGTCGGGGTGAATATCGTGCTCGAAACCCTGGAGTGGGGCGCCCAACTGGAGCGTTATCAGAGCGGCAACTTCCAGATGATGGCGTTCTCGTATTCGCCACGCTTTGACGCGGCGCTGAGCTATGAGTCGGTGACGGGGAACAAAGACAAGGAACCGCGCAAAGTCTGGGACAACCCCAAGGCGCTGGTGTTGTTGCGTGAAGCCCAGAGCGAGTCCGTCGCGCCAAAACGTCAAGCGCTGTTCGATCAATTGCACACGCTGATGCTGGCCGATGTGCCAATGGTGATGATTTACAACGGCACCAGTATCGGTGTCGTAAAAGCCGGCATCGAGGGCTATCGCTCCTGGCCGATCTCTAAACCGCGCCTGTGGGGCGTGTCGCTGGCGGCAACATCAAAGTAGGGCGTTCCCATGTTTCGATTCATATTGCATCGGCTGGGGATGGCTGTGCCCACCCTGTTGCTGATATCGGTGATGGTGTTTGCACTGATCCGCTTCATCCCCGGTGACCCTGCGTTGTTGATGCTGGGCGACATGGCGGATGCCCAGAGCCTGGCACAAATGCGCAGTTCGCTGGGGCTGGATCACTCGGTGGTGACCCAATACCTGATCTGGATAAAGTCAGTGCTCAGCGGTGACTTGGGGTTCTCCATCAGCACGCGACAAGCCGTATTGCCGCTGTTGCTCGAGCGCTTCAGTGTCAGCGCGACGATTGTACTGGTAGCGGTTGCGCTGGCCACGCTGATTGCCGTGCCGGTGGGCCTGTTTGCCGCCTGGAAGCAGAACAGCGCGATGGACCTGGGGCTGGTGGCCGGCGCGACGTTGTTGTTGTCGATTCCCAGCTTCTGGCTCGGCCTGCTGCTGCTGTACGCCTTCGGGATCAAGTTGGGCTGGCTGCCGGTGGTGGGTTACGTGACGTTTGCGGATGATCCGCTCAAGGCGATCACCTATCTGGTGCTGCCGATTGTCACCCTGACCCTGGTGGAGTTTGGCGCCATCGCCCGCATGGCCAGGGCCAGCACGATTGAAGTGCTGCGCCTGGACTATATCGCCCATGCCCGCGCCAAAGGCTTGTCCGAAGGTGCGGTGCTGTGGCGCCATGCCTTGCGCAACGCCTTTGCGCCGACCTGGACGTTGGTGGGCTTGATCCTGGGCAACCTGCTCGGCGGCATTGCGGTGCTGGAAACGGTGTTCACATTGCCGGGCGTCGGGCGCCTGATGGTGGACTCGATCTTCGCCCGGGACTATCCGGTGTTGCAGGGCTGCTTGCTGCTGATTACCTGTATCTACGTGCTCGTCAACCTGTGTGTCGACCTGCTGTATCCGCTCTTCGACCCGAGGGTGAAGTTATGAGTGCCAAGCGAACGCTGCCAGCTGAGCCGGCGCGGAGTGTCGCGGCGCCGGCCCGACGCGCCTGGCGTTACCCGCCACTCAACGCCCTGATCGGCGGGGGCTTGTTACTGGTCCTGATCGGCATGGCCTTGCTCGGCCTGGTCTGGACGCCCTACGAGCCGTTGCGCCTGGACTTGCTCGCGCGGTTCCAGGCGCCGAGTGCGGCGCACTGGCTGGGCACCGATGAGTTCGGTCGCGATGCCTTGAGCCGGATGATGATGGGGGCGCGCACCAGCCTGTGGATCAGCCTGCTGTCGGTGAGTTTCGCAGTGGTGGCCGGAACGCTGATCGGCATGCTGGCCGGTTACCTGCGCGGCTGGACCGACCGGGTGCTGATGATGCTCAACGACGCCTTGCTGGCATTCCCCGGGATCCTCATGGCCCTGGGGATCATGGCGATCATCGGCGCCAGCCAGTACGGCATCGTTCTGGCCTTGGGGATCGCCTATACGCCGTCGGTGGTGCGGGTGGTGCGCGGCAGTGTGTTGTCGCTGCGCGAACTGGAGTTTGTCGAAGCCTCGCGGGTGATCGGCAACTCCGAGTTCTACACCATGCTGCGGCACATTGCGCCCAATTGCCTGGCACCGTTGTGTGTGTTGGCCACCAGCATGTTCGGTTGGGCCTTGCTCTCGGAAAGCGCCTTGAGCTTCCTCGGGCTGGGTGTACCGCCACCGGCGGCCACTTGGGGCAGCATGTTGGCGGCCAGCCGGCCTTATATCGCATCGGCTGCCTGGCTCGGGATCTTCCCCGGCCTCTTCATCAGCCTGGCACTGCTTGCCATCAACCTGTTCGGCGATGCCCTGCGCGATCGTCTCGACCCGCGCATGAGGAAATGATCATGACTGTTCCTACTGCCTTGCTGTCTGTGCAGCACCTGAAAATCCGTGCGGGCGTGCAAGGCCAACTGGCCGTCGACGACCTGAGCTTCACAATGGCCCCGGGCGAAATCGTCGCCCTGGTGGGCGAGTCGGGCAGCGGCAAAACCATGGCCGCACGCGCAGCGATTGGCTTGCTGCCGGCGCCGATGCAGGTGTGTGGCGGACGTATCGAGTTCAAAGGCGTAGCGCTCGACAGCCGCGACGCTCCCGCGATGCGGCGGGTGCGTGGCGCGCAGATCGGCATGGTCTTCCAGGAGCCGATGGTCTCGCTCAACCCGTCGTTGACCATCGGCCGGCAAATGAGTGAGGCCCTCAAGCTGCACACCGACCTGGACGCGGCCGAAATCCGTCGGCGTTGCCTGCAGATGCTGCAACGCATCGGCATCAAGGACGCCGAGCGTTGCCTGGCGTCATACCCGCACCAGTTTTCCGGCGGTATGCGCCAGCGCATCATGCTGGCCTCGGTGATGCTGCTGCGTCCTGCGTTGTTGATCGCCGATGAGCCAACCACGGCCCTGGACTGTCTGGCGCAGTTGGACGTCATCGAGCTGATGCTGGAGCTGACCCGCGAGCAGGGCACCGCGATTCTGTTCATCAGTCATGACTTGTCGCTGGTTGCGCGTTGTGCCCACAAGGTAGTGGTCATGCGCAACGGCAAAGCGGTCGAGCAGGGCGGCATCCAGGAGATTCTGCTGGCACCGCGCGCCGACTACACCCGTCAGTTGCTGGAGGCCTTGCCCAGCCGCGGCGTGCTGGCGCCATTGCCGCCCGCCAACGGGCCGTTGCTCGAAGTCCGAGGCGTGTGCATCGAGCACCCGGGGCCGCGTTCGTTCTGGGGCAAAAGCCTTCCAAAACGCGTGGTGCATGGGGTGGACCTGAGCATCGCGCCTGGCGAAACCCTGGCCCTGGTTGGCGGCAGCGGGTCAGGCAAGACTACCTTGGGGCGGGCGGTGGTGGGGTTGGTCAACCCCTGCGCCGGGGCTATCCGCTTCAAGGGCGTGGACATCCTCAAGGCCGCGAACCGCGTACACCGGTTGCAGTGCCAGATGATTTTCCAGGACCCGTATTCCTCCCTCGATCCGCGCATGAAAATTGGCCAGATTCTGGCTGAACCCCTGCGCCACGAGCCGGGCATGAGCCCCGCGCAACGTCGGCAGCGTGTCGCCGAAACGCTGGTGGATGTCGGGCTTGCCGAACATTTCGTCGAACGCTTTGCCCACCAATTATCCGGTGGGCAGCGTCAGCGCGTGGCAATCGGGCGGGCACTGGTGCGACGTCCGCAGTTGGTGATTGCCGACGAGCCGATTTCGGCGCTGGACATGACCATTCAGAAACAGATTCTGGAGCTGTTCGAACGCTTGCAGAAACAGTACGGCTTTGCCTGCCTGTTCATTTCCCATGACCTGGCGGCGGTAGAGCGTATCGCCCATCGCGTTGCCGTGATGAACCAGGGCGAAGTGGTCGAGATCGGCGACCGCGACGCGATTTTCGACACGCCGCAACACCCTTACACCCAGCAGTTGTTGGCTGCCGCCAGCCCGCTGGAACGACTGGCTGGCGGAGGCTATCGCATCCGCACGCGCTAGGCATTGCTTCACCCAGGACCTGAACGCTGTCCCGCCTCGCGTCAATCGCCGATTGACGTGACGGGCAACGCCATGCCCGAAGAAAACAAAAACATCACCCAACCCCCGTACTGCCAGGAGCCAGCACCATGAAAAACACCATCACCCATGTCGTCACCGGAGCAGGTCTGATCGGCGCCGGTTTACTGCCTGCGTTCGCTCAGGCGGATTTTATCAAGGACAGTCGTGCGTCACTGGAACTGAAAAACTACTACTTCAACCGCGACTACCGCGAAGGCACGGGCCAGTCCCAGCGCGCGGAATGGGCGCAGGGCTTTTTGCTTAACCTGCAGTCGGGTTTCACCGAAGGCACCGTCGGCTTTGGCCTCGACGCCGTCGGCATGCTCGGCTTGAAACTCGACTCGAGCCCCGACCGTTCCGGTTCAGGCCTGCTGTCGCGCAACAGTGAGCCAGAACCGGGCAAACCCAGCTACGCCCGGCGCGCGCACGACGAGTACTCCAAGTTTGGCGTGACCGGCAAGGCGCGCTTTGCCCAGAGCGAGTTGCGGGTCGGCTATATGGTCCCGGACCTGCCGACATTGCAACCCAACCTCAGTCGCTTGTTCCCGCAAAGCTTCAGCGGTACCGCGTTGACCTCCAAAGACCTCAGCGGGCTGACGATCAGTCTCGGCCAGTTGGACAAGGTCAAGCAGCGTGACTCGACCGACTACGAGGACATGGGCCTGACCAGCCAGTCCGGGGCCTATAAGAGTTCGGCCAAAAGTGACCGGTTTCGTTACGCCGGCGCGGATTACAAGCTCGGCGCGAGCACTTTGGCCAGCTACCAGTGGGCGCAACTTGATGGCCTGTACAAACAGCAATACCTGGGCCTGAAAAACAGCTTCGGCCTCGGGCCCGGGACGGTGAAAACCGACATCCGTTACTTTGATGCCAGCCAGGATGGCGCGGGGTTGGCGGGCAAGGTGGATAACCAGGCGCTGAGCACGCGCATCGGCTACAGCCTGGAGGGCCACAGCCTCAGTGGCGGCTATCAGGCGCAATACGGCACGACGCCGTTCACTTACGTCGACGGCACTAACACCTACCTGTTCACCGAATACCAATTGAGTAACTTCTCCCAGACCGGGGAGCGCACCTGGCATGCCCGCTATGACTACGACTTCGCCGCGCTGGGGGTGCCCGGGCTTCTGTTTTCGACGCGCTATGCCAATGGTGACAACGCCAAAGTCAAAGGCTTCCAGGGCGAGGGCCGCGAGTGGGAACGCGACTTCAGCCTCGGCTATGTGGTGCAGAGCGGGCGCCTGAAAAACGTCTCGCTGCGTTGGCAGAACGCGAGTGCGAAAAGCAACTACACCCGTGACACCAACGAAAACCGCCTGATCCTGGGCTACACCCTGGCGCTCTGGTAGGCGTCGATGCCATGCACTGCCGTAGGCGCCGGCTTGCCGGTGCCTACAACCGATCTGCGTTGTGCTGTGCGGATTGAGGTTTTTTCATCACCGATCATCAAGGAGCGCCCATGAGCGATCTTTCCGGCAACACCCCTACGCCCCAGGCCGCCTCGGCGTTTTGGGCGCCGTTCACACCGATGCGCCAGTTTCAAAAGCAGCCGATGATGTTCGCCAGCGCCGAGGGCATGCATTACACCACCACCGATGGCCGCCGCATTCTGGATGCCATGGCCGGTCTGTGGTGTGTGAATGCGGGTCACGGCCAGGCCCGAATTGTCGAGGCGATTCGCGAATCGGCCGGGCGCCTGGACTTCGTATCCTCATTCAAAATGAGCCATCCCCACGCGCTGGAAATGGCTGAGCGCTTGATCGCGATTGCCCCGGCCGGCATCGAGCAGGTGTTCTTCACCAACTCCGGTTCCGAAGCGGTCGACACCGCGCTGAAGATTGCCCGGGCCTACCATCAGGCGCGTGGCGATTGCCGCAGGACCAAGTTCATCGGGCGTGCCAAGGGCTACCACGGCATGGGGTTCGGCGGCCTTTCGGTGTCTGGGCTGGGGCGTCAGAAGCGCGATTTCGGGCCATTGCTGGGGGAGGTCTCGCACCTGCCCTTGCCGTATGACGCGAGCATGCGCTTTACCGCGGGCCAACCGGCCACTGGCGTCGAATACGCCGATGCGCTGACGCAGCTGTTGGAAGTGCAAGACCCGAGCACGGTGGCGGCGGTGATCGTCGAGCCGGTCACCGGTTCCGGCGGTGTCTATCCGCCGCCACAGGGGTATTTGCAGCGGCTGCGCGACATCTGTACTCGGCACGGCGTGCTGCTGATCTTCGACGAAGTGATCACCGGTTTCGGTCGTGTCGGCGCAAGCTTCGCCGCGCAGGCGTTCGGCGTCACTCCGGACCTGATCACCACCGCCAAGGGCCTCACCAACGGCGCGGTGCCGATGGGCGGCGTGCTCGTCAGCGGGCGGGTCTATGAAGCCTTTATGGCCGGCCCGGAGAACGCTATCGAATTGATGCACGGCTACACCTATTCCGCCCATCCGCTGGCCTGTGCGGCCGGCCTGGCGACGCTGCGGGTGCATGAGGAATTGGGGATCAACCAGCACGTGCTGGCGGTCAGCGATCTCTGGCAAGCGGCCGCGTTGTCGCTCAAAGGCGTCGGGCCGGTGGTGGATGTCCGCGCGATTGGCTTGCTGTGTGCTGTCGAGCTGCAAGCGTTGCCAGCCGCGCCGGGTGTCAGGGGCGCGCAAGTGGCGCAGTGGTGTTTCGATCACGGCGTGCTGGTACGGGGCTCGGGTGACACCATCGTGATCTCGCCGCCGCTGATTATTTCCCCGGAACACATCGCGCAGGTATTCGAAACCTTGCGCGAGGCGTTATGCCAGGTTGCGTGATTGAGTCGAGGAGCGGTTATGACGGATCTATTGGATTTTTACATCGACGGGGCCTGGGTCAGGCCCGATAGCCAGGTGATCGAAGCCGTGATCGATCCGTCCAGCGAGCAGGTGGTTGCGCGGATCATCCTGGGCAACGAACGCGACGTGAACCGTGCGGTGGCGGCGGCCAAAGCGGCATTCGCGAGTTTCTCCGCGACCGCGCCCGAGCAGCGTATCGAACTGCTCGAGAGGATCATCGACGGCTATCAGCGGCGCAGTGAGGCGTTGGCTCTTGCGGTGCATCAGGAAATGGGCGCGCCGCTGTCACTCGCCAGAACGGCCCATGTGCCGGCGGGGCTGGGCCATCTGGTGCGGGCCCTGGAGGTGTTGAAGCGCTACCCGTTCGAAACAATGCTGGGAAGCTCGCGGGTGATGCGTGAGCCGATTGGCGTGTGTGGCCTGATCACCCCCTGGAATTGGCCGCTCAACCAGCTCACCTGCAAAGTCGCCCCGGCGCTGGCCGTCGGCTGCACGGTGGTGCTCAAGCCCAGTGAGCGCGCGCCGCTGTCGGCGCTGATTTTTGCCGAGATTCTGCACGAGGCCGGCGTGCCCCAGGGGGTGTTCAACGTGGTCAATGGCGACGGTCCGGGTGTCGGCACGGCGCTGTCGCAGCATGCCGATATCGACATGATCTCGTTCACCGGCTCGACGCGGGCGGGTATCGCAGTGGCCAAGGCGGCGGCGGATACGGTCAAGCGAGTCGCCCAGGAACTGGGCGGCAAGTCGGCCAATATCCTGCTCGACGATGCCGATCTGCCCAGCGCGGTGCGCCATGGGGTGTTGGGTTGCATGCGCAACAGCGGCCAGTCGTGCAATGCACCGACCCGCATGCTGGTGCCGCGGGCGTTGCATGCCCAGGCGGTCGCAATCGCCTGCGAGGTGGCGGCCCAGGTGTGTTTCGATGATAGCCGGCCTGCCACGGCCATCGGGCCGGTGGCCAACGTCATGCAGTTCAATCGGGTCCAGCAGTTGATCGAGCAGGCGCTGTGCGAAGGCGCGTTGCTGGTGGCCGGTGGAACAGGGCGCCCAGACGGCGTGACGACAGGGTTCTACGTCAAACCGACGATTTTTGCCGATGTCGAGCCGCACATGAGCATCGCTCGCGAAGAAGTGTTCGGCCCGGTCCTGGCGATCATTCCGTATGACAGCGAGGAGCAGGCGGTGCGGATCGCCAACGACAGCGTGTACGGGCTGTCGGGGTACGTCACCTCGTCGGACCGCGAACGCGCCAGGGCTATCGCTCGACAGTTGCGTACCGGCATGGTCCACCTCAATGGTTGCAAGGCCGACCAGGACGCGCCTTTTGGCGGCTACAAACAGTCCGGAAACGGGCGGGAATGGGGGGTGTTCGGGTTTGAGGAGTACCTGGAGACAAAGTCAGTGTTTGGCTATTAGAAAGGAACAGGTAGGGGCGCCCCGATGAGCACCTGGCCGCGACGCGGGGTAACCCGGCCCGAGGCCGGGTTTGTGTTGCTCCAGAAGGCCTATGCGACGGCCACATTTGAACGATCCGCCCAGCCCAGGTGAATCACTGGGCGGTCATTCACCATAGCTTCCAGGTGTAATCGACATTCACCCGTAGCTCATTGTCGTCCCGATGGCTGGCCTGGGCGGCGAAATCATTGCGGTACCATGCGTTGCGCACGCGCAGATTCAGGCCTTTAAGGGGCGTGCTCTGAAGCACATAGTTCAGTTCGATATCTTTTTCGCTTTCCTTCAGGTTGCTGCCGCCCAGTTTGGGTAACTCAATATTGTCGCCGCTGACGTAACGCAGCATGCCATTGAGCCCGGGCAAGCCCAGCGCGGCAAAGTTGTAGTCATAACGCACCTGCCAACTGCGCTCCTTGGGGTTGAGGAACTCCGAGCTCAGCGTGCCTTCGGTGATCACCAACGGCTCGGTGCCGAACAGGTAAGGCATGGCGGTCTTGCCGGTCAGTTGCATGTAGCCGGCGCCGAATTTGTGCGCGCCCAGGCTGTACGTCAGCATCAGGGCGGCGTTGCGATTGTCCACGGGGCCGGCCTTGGCGGCACCGTTTTCACCGGTGACGAACAGGCGCACGTCGCTTTTCAGGCGGCCGGGGCCCATCGGGCGATTGTCGACGAAACCGTAGAAATCCTTGCGATAAAGGTCAGCCAGTTCGGCGTGGTAGTACTTGAGCGTCAGTTGCGGCGACCAGGCATAGTCGCCACCGAGGAAGGTAAAACGGTCGGATTCGGCGGCGCCATTGAAGCGGCCGTTGGGCGAGGCTACCGACATTTTCTGGTAGTGGGTGGCGTCGCGCAGGTTGATGCGGTCGAGCCAGCCGACGTGCAGGGTCAGGTTGTCGATTTCCTGGGACTTGAGGTACGTGCCGCGGAAGGTCTGCGGCAGCAGGCGGGTAGGGCTGGCGAAGGCGATTGGCAGAAACGTGCTGATGGTCCCCAGTTGCAACTCGCTCTTCGAGGCCCGGGCCTTGGCGGTCAGGCCCAGCTCCGAATATTCGCTGGCCGGTTCACGGGTCTGGTGGTTGTACGGTAGCAGGCCGGTGCCCGTGCGTGCGGGCGAGGAGTCCAGACGTGCGCCCAGCAAACCCTGGGCGTCCAGGCCGAAGCCGACAGGCCCTTCGGTATAGCCCGAGCGCATGTTGAGAATGAAGCCCTGCGCCCACTCGCGGGCAGCCGCCTGCGGCGTGGCGTTCACGTAATTGCGATCGAAGTAATAGTTGCGTATCACCAGATCGGCCTGGCTGTCGTCGACAAAACCGGCGGCGCAGGCCTGGTCTACGAAAAAAACGCAGGTGCAGGCGCTGACGCCCCGAAAGAAGTTCCTGAGCATGGCAGTGTTCACTTTTATTGTTGTTGGAGTAACCCCCGCGCCATCGTGGCGCGGAAGGCGAGTACGGATTGGCGCTCAGTCAGCCGGGTAGCGGTTGCGGCGCAGCGACAGGTAAAACATCGCCAGCGCGGCGATGACAATGCCGGGTGCCGAGGCCATCATCACGCCCGTGGTGCCCGTGCCCAGTGCGAGCATCTTGCCGGCCACCAACGGGCCGCTCATCGCACCCAACCGGCCAATGGCCACCGCGCTGCCGACGCCCGTGGCGCGAATTGACGGACGATAGAAATGCGGGGCCAAGGCATACAGCACACATTGCCCGCCCGTGGCGAAGAACCCGGCGACGAAGCCGGCCGCCAGCATGCTGTGCCATTGGGTGGCCATGCCCAGCGCAGTCAGTGACGCGAGGATGCCGAGGTAAATCAGCGCCGACAACGCCCAGGCCGGCAGGCGATCCATGACCCAGCCCAGCAACAACGTGCCGGCCGCCGCGCCAAATTGCAGCGCGAGCATCACCCAACTGGCTTGAGAACCGCTGAAGCCTTGGCCGACCAACAGGCTCGGCAGCCAGTTGATCAGGATGTAAACCACCATGAGCGTAAAGAAGTAGCTGACCCAGATCATCACGGTCGGCCATGCCGCGCCCCCGCGGAACAGCCCGCTGGCCACACTGATCGGCGCGGCGTCGCGCACGCTGCGAAACGCCGCGGATTCCGGCAGATAAACCCCCAGCAGCGGCACGATCAGCAACGGCACGATACCACCGACGTAGAACACCACTTGCCAGCCGCCGGCCAGTTGCGCGATGCCAATGCTGGCCGCCAGCGCCGCGCCCAAGGGCACGCCGCAATACATCAGGCTCACGGCGCTGCCACGCAGGCGCGGGCCAGCCACTTCACTGGTCAGCGCGATCAGGTTAGGCAGTGCCGCGCCCAGGCCGACGCCTGTGAGGCAGCGCGCAACCAGCAGGCTGTTGAAGTCCCAGGCCATGGTCGTGACCAGCGAGAACAATCCGAATAGGGCCACCGAGGCCATCAACACCCGTTTGCGGCCGATCCGATCAGCCAGCAAACCGCCGAGAAACGCTCCGGGCAGCAGGCCGAAAATGCCGGCGCTGAAGACCCAGCCCATGTGTAGTTTGTCCAGTTGGAACGCGGCCGCCATGCCTTGGGCGGCGATGCCCGAGGCTTGCAGGTCGAGGCCTTCCATCAGGGCGACGAGGAAGCACAGACCGATGGTCCGCGCCATATACAACGGTGTCAGCACGTTTAGCGATGTCATGGGAAATACCCGTTTTATTGTTGTAATGGGCACAGCAAAACCGTCCGGCCGCTGCGTGGGCGACTGGACGGGGGAATGCACGGTTCAGCGTTTGAGCAGGTCCAGCGCGACGTCGACGATCATGTCTTCCTGGCCACCGACCATGCGCCGTTTGCCCAGCTCGACAAGGATGTCCACGGTCTTCAAACCGTACTTGGCCGCGGCGATTTCGGCATGGCGCAGGAAGCTCGAATAGACCCCGGCATACCCCAGCGCCAGCGACTCGCGGTCGACCCGCACCGGCCGGTCCTGCAACGGCCGCACGATGTCATCCGCTGCGTCCATCAAGGTGTAGAGGTCGGTGCCGTGGTTCCAGCCCAGGCGTTCGGCGGCGGCGATAAACACTTCCAGCGGCGCGTTGCCGGCCCCGGCGCCCATGCCGGCAAGGCTGGCGTCGATGCGGTCGCAGCCTTCCTCGACCGCGGTGATCGAGTTGGCCACGCCGAGCGAGAGGTTGTGGTGGGCGTGCATGCCGGTTTCGGTTTCCGGCTTGAGCACGGCCTTGAACGCACGGAAGCGATCGCGGATGTCCTGCATGTTCATCGCGCCGCCGGAGTCGGCCATGTACACGCAGGTGGCGCCGTAGCTTTCCATCAGCTTGGCCTGGGCGGCGAGCTGCTCGGCCGGGATCATGTGGCTCATCATCAGGAAACCGACGGTGTCCATGCCCAGTTCGCGGGCGTATTCGATGTGCTGTCTGGAGACGTCGGCCTCGGTGCAATGGGTGGCGATCCGCACCACGCGGGCACCGGCGTTGTAGGCCGCCTTGAGGTCATGCACAGTGCCGATGCCGGGCAGCAACAGCGTGGTGATCTTGGCGTGGCTGATCACATCGGCGGCGGCTTCGATCCATTCCAGGTCGGTGTGCGCCGCGAAGCCATAGTTGAAGCTCGAGCCTTGCAGGCCGTCGCCGTGGGCGACTTCGATCGAGTCGACTTTCGCTTTGTCCAGGGCACGGGCGATGTCCTGCACGTTCTGCAGCGAATACTGATGACGCACCGCATGGCTGCCGTCGCGCAGGGTCACGTCGGAGATGTAGATTTTCTTAGCGTTCATGTCGCTCTCCTCAGGCCTGTTGCATCGACTGCGCCATGCGCTCGGCGGTAGCCAAGGCTGCGGAGGTCATGATGTCGAGGTTGCCGGCGTAGGCTGGCAGGTAATGGGCGGCGCCTTCGACTTCGAGGAACACCGAGGTTTTCAGGCCGGAGAATTTGCCCAGGCCAGGGATGTTCAGCGGCGCATCTGCCGGGATCACGTCGAACTGCACGTTTTGCTTGAGGCGATAGCCCGGCACATAAGCCTGCACGGCCGCCGCCATTTCGACGATGGAGGCTTCGACCAGCGCCTGGTCCGCCGCTTCGGACAGCACGAACACCGTGTCGCGCATGATCAACGGCGGCTCGGCCGGGTTCATCACGATGATCGCCTTGCCCTTGGCCGCGCCGCCGATGACTTCGATGGCCTTAGAGGTGGTTTCGGTGAATTCGTCGATGTTGGCGCGGGTGCCGGGGCCGGCGGATTTACTCGCGATCGAGGCGACGATTTCGGCGTAATGCACCTTGGCCACGCGCGACACCGCGGCGACCATCGGGATAGTCGCCTGGCCGCCGCAGGTGACCATGTTGACGTTGAGCTGATCGAGGTTCTGCTCCAGGTTCACCACCGGCACGCAGTACGGGCCGATGGCTGCCGGCGTCAGGTCGATCAGGCGGATGCCGGGCTTGATCGCGCGCAGGAACGCATCGTTCTGCACATGCGCGCCGGCCGAGGTGGCATCGAAGATGAAATCGATGTGCTGGAACACGTCCATGCGGGTCAGGCCTTCGACGCCTTCATGGGTGGTGGCCACGCCCATGCGCTGGGCGCGGGCGAGGCCGTCGGAGGCCGGGTCGATGCCGACCATGACCGCCATTTCCAGGTGTTTGGCGTTGCGCAGGATCTTGATCATCAGGTCGGTGCCGATGTTGCCGGAACCGATGATGGCGACTTTGAGTTTATTCATTGTTATTGCCTCATATGCACGCAAGTCGCCGATTACTCGGCGCGACTGTCTACCGAGAAGTTCACGCCGACCCGGCCGATGCCGTCGATCTCGGCCTCGAACCGATCACCGGCAGCGACCGCCACCATCGGCCCCAGCGCGCCGGTGAGAATGATGTCGCCGGCGCGCAGCGGATCGCCCAGGCGCGCCATGGCGCAGGCCAGCCAGACCGCCGCATTGAGCGGGTGACCAAGGCATTCGGCGCCACTGCCGCTGGACACTTCTTCAGCGTTGCGGGTCATCCGCATGCTGGCCTGGCGCAGGTCGAGCCCATCGAGACGTCGAGCCGGGCCGCCGAGTACGAAGCAGCCGCTGGACGCGTTGTCAGCCACGGTATCGACGAAGCGGATGTTCCAGCCCTGGATGCGACTGCCGACGATTTCCAGGGCCGGCACGACCCAGCCGGTGGCCGCCATCACGTCGGCGAATGTGGTGTCGGCGCGGGGCAGGTCGCGTTCGAGGATCAGCGCGATTTCAGCCTCGATCTTCGGTTGCAGTACGCGGCCGCTCGGCACGGTGGCGTTGTCGCCGTAGCACATGTCGGCAAACAGGGTGCCGAAGTCCGGCTGGTCCACGCCCAACTGGGCCTGGACCTTGGGGTTGGTCAGGCCGATCTTGCTCCCGACCACGCGGCGCCCGTTGGCCACGCCGTGGTCGACGTTGAGGCGCTGGATGGCATACGCGGCGGCGGCGTTGTCTGCACCGATCCGCTCGCGCAGCGGCCCGATGGCTTCGCCGTGGTCTTCGGCCTGGCGCAGGTCGGCGGCGAGTTGTTGCAGGGTGTCTTGAGTCAGCGTCATGTCAGCCTCGATGATCAGTGGGTCAGGAAGTCCAGGACCATGCGGTTGAACTTCTCGGCGTGTTCCCACTGCGCCCAGTGGCCGCAACGGTTGAACACATGCAACTGCGCCCGGGGCAGGCCGGCCAGCAGGCGCAAGCCGGTGTCCATCGGCACGAAGCGGTCCTCGCGGCCCCAGACGAGCAGGGTGTCGGCGCTGATTTCGTGCAGGCGGTGGCTGAAATCCGGAAATTGCTTGGGGTTGAGCGTGCTGCTCTTGACGAAGTTGTCCAGGTGATCGCGGCGCGACAGGATGTTGTCCAGGCGGGTCTGGAACAGTTCGTCGGTGAGGCCGCTGGCGTCGAAAACGAAGACATTCATCATCTTCTTCAGGTTCTCGATGGTCGGGTCGCGGTACAGCGCGCCGATCAGCTTGATGCCTTCGGTGGGCTGCGGCACGAAGGCACTCGGGCCGCCGGTGCCGCCGCCCATCAGGATCAGCTTGCCGATCCGCTCAGGGTATTCCAGGGCGAAGGCGACGGTGCTGTGGGCCCCCATCGAATTGCCGATGATGTGCACGCGCTCCAGTCCCAGCACATCGAGCAGGCCCTTGAGCGCTTGGGCATTGAGGTTCGAGCGCGAGCCTTCGCTGACGATCGTGTCGCTTTTGCTCCAGCCGGGGCAATCCATCAGGATCACGCGAAAACCGGCATTCACCAGCGGCTCGATATTGCGATTGAAGTTGGCCCAGCCGCTCGCGCCCGGCCCGGAGCCGTGCAGCATGACCACGGTGTCGGCGCCTTCGCCAAGATCGTTGTAGTGCAGTTGCAGGTCCAGGTCGCCTTCCTTGATACGGGCAAAGCGGCTGGTGGAGGCTTCACTGAAAGCAGTGGCAGTCATGGCAGTGTTCCTTGAATTCATGGGTGAGGGGGCTGCGGCTGTGCGCCAAGCGCACCGAAACCTGCGATCCACTCGGGAATCGGGCGGTAGTAGCGGCCTTCGGTCTGATACGGGCCGAAGGCACTCAGGGCAGCGAAGGCGGCGACCCAGGTTTTGACTTCGTGGGTCGACTTGCCGGCCAGCGCCGACAACGCGTCATTGCCCAAGCTGTCGAGGTCGCGCATGCGGCCCTGTTCGAGGCTGTCGAGAAACTGCTGATCCCAGGCCGGGTTCAGCGGGTGCAGGCTGTTCGGGTCTTCGACGAAAGCGCGGGCGGCTTGAATCACCCGGTTCTGGCGGGCCTGTCGTTCATCGGCGGGGAGCTGACGCCCGCTGCCCATCAGACGGTCAGCCATGCGCGCGTCGACCTTGGCCAGTTCCGGTACCGGTGGCTGATGGGACAAACCACCGGAAGCGAGGAACAGCACACGTTTATCCAGCGCTTTGGCCCATTGGCCGATCGCTTCACCCAGCAGTCGGGCGCGTTTGAAACTCGGCAGCGGTACGGCCACCGAGTTGATAAACACCGGAATCACCGGGCAGCGCTGCAAGCCGCCGAGCAACAGTTCCAACGGTTGCGCGAACCCATGGTCGACCTGCATGCGATACGACACCGCGGCATCGACACCGGCATCCAGCACCGCCTGGGCGCAGGATTCGGCCAGCGCTTTGGGCACGTCGAGCGGGCCGGCGGCGGTGTCGAAATCGCCAATCGCGTGGGCCGCCATGCCGATGCAAAAGGCCGGCATCACGTCGTAGAAAAAGCCGTTGTAATGGTCGGGAGCGAACAGCACCACCAACTGCGGGTCGAAGCGGGCGATACGCTCGCGCGCGGCGTCGATCACGCCGTCGACTTCAGCCAACACATGCGGCGCCGGATCGACGTAGCCCACCAACGGCGTATGAGACAAACAATGCACAAAGGCGCTCATGTCACGCGACCTTGCTGACAACAGCGTTCGCCGAGGTCGGTGGCACGGCTTTGAGCGCCCGGGCCAGGTCATCGCAGGCCTGGCCGACGGTTTGCGGGATGGCCAGGCCGGCGAGGAAGCGGTCCGGACGCACCAGGGCGATGGACGAGGTGCCGAGCGCGAACCATTCTTTCAAGCGCCCGCTGCTGTCACCCACGCGGATCACGTCTTGGCCGGCATCGCTCGGTACTCGGAGCTGGACGTCCGGCAACACTTGGATGAAGCGCGTGCCCAGGGCTTTCCAATGGGCGATTTGCGTGGCCGACAGGCCCCAGGTTGGATCGCAGCCCCAGGCGATGATCGCAAAGTTGTCGCCAATCACTTCGTCCAGCAGCACGGTGGTGCCGGCGTCGGTCAAGACCTTTGGCTGAATGAACATCTTGCCCACCGGCGAGCCTTTTGCAGTCGGCACGATCAACGCGCCCCGGGTGTATTGCGGCATCGGTTTGAAGCGCATTTCCACGAAGTAACGCTTGACCGGCGGCAGGTAGTTGAGCAACCACGACACCCCATCGCGCAGGGTGCCTTGCCAGCGTTTCGGCGGCGCCAATACGTGGCCGGCGAGTACGGAGAGGTTGATCATCGCCTTGGCGTGGTCGCGGCGTTCCTGTTCGTAGCTGTCGAGCAGGCTGTCGGCGGCCAGGCCCTTGATCACCAGCGCGAGTTTCCACGCCAGGTTCAAGGCATCGCGCATGCCGCTGTTGTAACCCTGGCCTTGCCATACCGGCATGATGTGCGCGGCATCGCCGGCCAGCAGCACCCGGCCCTGGCGGAACCGCCCGGCCAGACGCGCGTTATGGGTATAGACGCGGCTGCGGATCAGCTCGATGCGGTCGGGGTTGGGCAAGACTTTGCTCAGCAGCTTGCGCAGGTTCTCGGGCTTGCTCAGCTCGGTCTCGGTTTCGCCGGGCATCACCATGAACTCGAAACGACGCACGCCGTGGGGCAGGGCGGCGGACACGTAAGGACGCACCGGGTCGCAGCACAGATAGACATGGGGCGTGGCCAGCGGGTCGTTGGCGATGTCGACCACGATCCACTGATTGGGCGCGGTCTTGCCTTCGAAACTGATGTCCAGGCTGCGCCGCACCAGGCTGTTGCCACCGTCGCAACCGATCAGGTAACGGGCATTCAGGCGTTCGCTGCGGCCATGCTGATCCTTGAGGTTGAGCACCACCGCGCTGTCGCTTTGTTCAAAGCTGTCTAGCTCGCGACTGAACAGTACCTTGACGTTGCTGAAGCGCTGCAGGCCGTCGAACAGCACGCGGTCGGCCAAAGGTTGAATGAACGCGTTGCGGCGGGACCAGCCGAACTCGTCGGTTTTCGGTTGGATATCGGCAAAGCAGCGACCCTTGGGCGTCAGGAAACGCATGGCGTGCCAAGGCGTGGTATGCGGCAGCACCTTGTCCGCCAGACCGACGGCCTGGAATGTGCGCAGGCTTTCATCGTCCAGGCCGATGGCGCGGGGGTAGTCGATCAGGGTGTCGAGCTTTTCCACCAAGGTGACGTTCACGCCACGTTGTCCCAGGTAATTGGCGATCATCAAGCCGACAGGGCCGGCGCCGACGATGGCAACGTCGGCGGTCAGCTCCAATGTGGAAGGAGCGGGTGCAAGACTCATGGGTATCTCCGTACAGCGTTTTTGGATTTCTTGTGGGGCGCAGTATGGAAATCACGAGGCTGGTGGACAACGAAAACCCCTGCTAGTGTGCACCAGGTGCACAGCGTTGATTTGAAACGATAATGGAGCGTCCATGAGCGAAACAGAATACAAAACCGTTCGTGGGCTGATGCGGGGTTTGGCCCTGATCAATGGCTTGAATCGTTTCGATGGCGGGGCCAGTACGGCGCAGTTGGCCGAGCAAAGCGGGCTGCACCGGACCACGGTTCGCCGGCTGCTGGAGACCTTGCAGGCCGAGGGTTATGTGCGCCGCAGCGAGTCGGATGACAGCTATCGCCTGACGCTGAAAGTCCGTGAACTGAGCGAGGGATTTCGCGACGAGCAATGGATTTCGTCGATTGCCGCACCGCTGCTCGGCGAGTTGCTGCAACAAGTGGTCTGGCCCACCGACCTGTGTACGCTGGACGGCGACGCCATGGTGATACGCGAGACCACGCATCGCTTCAGTCGCCTGTCGTTTCACCGCTCCATGGTCGGCCGGCGTTTACCCTTGCTCATGACCGCCATCGGGCGCGCGTACTTCGCGTTCTGCCCGCCGGCCGAGCGCGAAGAGCTGATCGAGTTGTTGATCAGCCGCGACGATGAACAGTCGGCGCTGGCGGCGGATCGCGGCTTTGTCGATCGGTTGGTCGAGCACACCCTCGGCAAGGGCTACGGCGAAAACAATTCCCACTGGGGCCTTGAGCGTAAAATCGCTGCGATTGCGATTCCGATCAGGCACGAGGAGCGGGTGATGGGCTGCCTGAATCTGGTCTACATCGCCAAGGCGATGTCAGTTGAGGAAGCCGCCCGCCGCTATCTGCCGGCCATGCAGGGCGTGGTGGAAAAAATCAGAACGCAATTGGCGGAGTGCTGATGCTTGGTTGTGTGGCGCTCTAATCGGCCGGCGAGGCTTTTTCCGCCGCCTCATTGATCAGCACCATACTCTGCGGCGATGACAGCGCCACGCCGAGTTCGCGCAGGCGCCCGAGGACGGTGAACAGCAGGTCGCTGCGGGCTGTTCCCACCGAGCGCGGGCTGTTGACGTAACCGCTGACGCCGATGACCAATCCGTTGGCGGTCAGGTCCTTGAACGTCACCGACGGCGCCGGCGTGTCCAGCACGTCTTCGTGTTCGGTGAATGCCGTCAACAGCAGTTCGCGGATCTGCAGCACATCGGTTTCCAGCGGCAGGGTCAGGGTGATGCCGACCACGCCCAGCGCATTGCCCATGGTCACGTTGCGCACGTTCTGGGTGATGAACTGCGAGTTGGGCACGATCACCGTTGAGCGATCGGACATCTGGATTTCCGTGGCGCGCACGTTGATGCGGCGGATATCGCCTTCGACGCCCGCGAGGCTGACCCAATCGCCGACTTTGACCGGGCGTTCGGTGAGCAGGATCAGGCCGGAGATGAAGTTCTGCACGATCGCCTGCAGGCCGAAACCGATGCCCACCGACAGCGCACTGACCACCCAGGTCAAGTTGGTCAGGCTGATATTCAGCGTGGACATCACCACCACCGCGACCAGCACGAAGCCGATGTAACCCACCAGGGTCACCAGCGAGGCGCGCATGCCGGCGTCCATGTTGGTTTCCGGCAGCAGCCGTTCGCCGAGCCAGTTCTTGAGCACGCGCACGCCGAACAGGCCGATCGCGAGCAGGACAAGGGCCAGCAGAATATCGCCGGGCGCGATGTTCAGGTTGCCCAGCGGCTTGCTGCCCAGGTCGAGTTGCGTCAGCCCCGCCAGCAGCTCGCCCGGGCTGGAGCCGGAGGGCAGGAACGCCAACAGCACCGCGGTGAACATCAGCAGGGTGCGGCCCACGCCCGCGAGTATCGTGCTGGCCTGTGCCTGGTGGCGTTCGGACAGGCCCAGGGCCGAGCCGAGCGCCAGGCCGCCAGGCTGTTTCGGCGAGAGCAGGGTCTCGCAGAGGTCGCCGAAGCAGGCGATCAGCAGATAAGCCGTCGCCGCGACCACGCTCATCCACAGCAGTTTGACGGTGAGGAAGTAAGCCAGGGTCAGGTAGCCGCTCAACAGCGCCAGCAGGGCGATCCCGATCCAGGTCCCGGCGACAAACGGAATCAGCCCGGCGATGCCGCTCATGCGTTCAAGCGCGTATCGGCGGCGGGTGCGGCGGTAACGCAGCAGGCCGAAGAAGAACACCAGCGCGATGGCCAGCGCGGTCAGGCCGTTCACCGCCGCGGTCAGTGCCAGGCTGCTGGCGATGACGCTGTTGATGCGTTCCTGGGTGCCGATCAGCATCAAGGCCAGGCCCATCAGCACGGGGAAGGGACCCAGGGCGACGGCGATCTGGTCGGGGATCTGGGGCAGGCGCCAGGACGGATGCGCGCGCATTAACAGGGCGCGACCGAGGCCGACAATGAAGGCGCAGAACACCACCAGGGTCTGCAATTGATCGAGCAGCGTGAGCATGTCGGCGCTGGGCACGGTGTCGCGTAGCACGCCCCAGCGCAGCAGCGTGGCGGCCAGGCTGATGGTCAGCACGGTGGCCAGCCCCACCGCCAGCGCCAGGGCACTGCGACGCAGGCGGCCTTCGGGGATCCAGCGCACCGTCAGCCGGACCAGCGTGTGCTCCAACACCCGTCGTCCCGTCACCCAGACCAGCAGCGCACCGAACAGCATGCTCACGAAAAACCAGCGGTTTCCCGGCGCCACGGCGGTGTCCGTCACGCTGCGGACATCGGCGTACAGGCCGCGTAAACGGCTGAGATCGTCGTCGGTCGGGCGGATGATGTTGGACCAGAACACCACACTGATCGGGCTCGCCGAGCGGGTGCTGATCTGTGAGTCGAAGAGGCTGCGGCGCAGGCTGAAGATCTGCGCGGCCATGTCGCTGGCGGATTGGCTCAGGCTGCTGGCCTGGCGCTGCTCGTTGAGCAGGGTGTTCTTCTGCCGGGTCAATGCGCTGCGTTGTTGGGTCAGGCTGGGAGGCTCATTGACCTGTACTGGGCCAAGCACGTTGAGCTGGTCATCCAGGTGTTCAAGATCGAGGATTTGTTTGGCGGCCAGGGTGTCGGCCTGTTTTTGCACCTGCAAGGCGGCCTGGCGCAAGGTCGAGAGCAGGTCGTCGTTGGCGCTGCCCGTGACTTTCTGGCGGATCAGGTCGAGTTGGTCGTTGAGGTCTTGCACACTGGCGTCCTCAGCCAGCAGCGGCACACTGCGCGGGTCGCTGATCGGCGAAGGCGCAGCCTGCGCGAGGCTGGGCAACGTAGCGCACAGCATCAGCAGGGCGAACAGCCCGGTGAAAAAACGGCTCGTGGTGACTCGATGCATGCGCCTTGCCCTTTGACGGTTACCCAAATACCTAAGCGTCACCACTCTATGAGGCGAAGGCAAGCCATTCGTGCGAATTTTTTGGGGAGGCACGGCGGCAACGATGCGCGTCGTCAGGCGGCGGCACAAGATTGTTTAAACCTTCTGCCTCAGCGCTATGTCGATAGCTGGACATACTTCGCCAGCTGAGGCAACGCCAATGATAGGAGTCGTGATACCCGCCCATAATGAAGAGCGGCAGATCAGCGAGTGCCTCGCTTCTGTGCGGCTCGCCAGTGAACATCCCGCGCTTGACGGCCGCCCGGTTGAGATACTCGTGGTTCTGGATGACTGTTCCGACCGCACCGACGCGTTGGCGGCGGCCCACGGTGCGGCGACACTCGACGTGCGTTTTCAGAATGTGGGCAAGGCCAGAGCCGTCGGCGCCGAGACGTTGCTCAAGCGCGGCGTGCAGTGGCTTGCCTTCACGGATGCAGACACGCGGGTTCCCCAGGATTGGCTGGTGCGCCAGCTCGGGTTTGGCGCTGACGCGGTGTGCGGCACCGTCGAGGTCGACAGCTGGAACGAGCACGGCGAACGGGTGCGCGCGCAATACCTGGAGCGCTACCGATTCATCGAAAACCACCGCCACATCCATGGTGCAAATCTTGGGTTGAGTGCCGAGGCCTATCGCACCGCCGGTGGGTTTCAGCACCTGGCCGCGGATGAAGACGTCCGCCTGGTGGCCGACCTTGAACGGACCGGCGCGCGGATCGCCTGGACGGCCACCATTCCGGTGATTACCAGCGCGCGTCGGGACTACAAGTGCCAGGGCGGGTTTGGCGAATACCTGGCTTCGCTGATCCCGCCGTCCGCTCACACCGAAGCCGATTCCCCCTGCACCTGAGCCCCGTGCGTGGATTGCCTGGAAGCGATTGACGGAAAATACGCCAAAGTCCATTATGGATTTATAAGTACAAAAAACCCGCCTGACTTTTTCTTCAATCTTGCCAAATCGACAATAACTTGCGAGACCACGACCATGAAGAAACGCTCCCTCATCACCGCCCTGGCCCTGAGCCTGTTCGCTTGCGGCCACGCCCTGGCCGCCGAGAAAACCCTGCGCATCGGCATCGAGGCGGCTTACCCGCCGTTCGCATCGAAGACCCAGGAAGGCACAATCGTCGGGTTCGACTATGACATCGGCAACGCCTTGTGCGCGCAGATGAAAGTCAAGTGTGTGTGGGTCGAAGGCGAGTTCGATGGGCTGATTCCTTCGCTGAAAGTGAAGAAAATCGACATGGCCTTGTCGTCCATGACCATCAACGAAGACCGCAAGAAGTCGGTGGATTTCACCCACAAGTATTACTTCACCTCATCGCGTCTGGTGATGAAGGACGGCGCGGTGGTGGACGACCAGTACGCCAGCCTCAAAGGCAAGACCGTCGGCGTGCAGCGGGCCACGACTACCGACCGGTATGCCACCGAGGTGTTCGAACCCAAGGGCATCAACGTCAAGCGCTACAGCAATAACGAAGAAATCTACATGGACCTGGCGGCGGGGCGCCTGGATGCGATCTTTGCCGACACCATCCCCCTGAGTGACTTCCTGTCGCTGCCGCGAGGCCAGGGTTATGCGTTTGTCGGGCCGGAACTCAAAGACCCGAAATACGTGGGCGAGGGCGCCGGCATTGCGGTGCGCAAGGGCAATAGCGCGTTGGTCAGTGAGTTGAATGCGGCCATCGACGGCATCCGCGCCAATGGCGAGTACCAGAAGATTTCCGCGCAGTACTTCAAGTCCGATATCTACGGCGACTGATGCTGAATACGCACTTGAAAACGCTGTAGGTCAGTGTGAGAGCTGTCGAGCCCTGGCAAGCCCGCTCTCACATTTGATCGCGGCTGCCGGCTTCAGCCCTTCAGTTCCTTCAAGTGCTTGTAGACCGTTGCCCGCCCCATGCCCAACACATTGGCCACGTAGTTCGAGGCGCTCTTGCCCTTGAACGCACCTTCGGCGTGCAGCGCCAGCACCAGCTCGCGCTTGTGGTCGCGGGTCAGCAGGTTCAGGCTCAACTGGCGTTCGCGCAGCCAGGCGTGCAAGAAAGTGTTGATCCGTTCCTGCCAGTCATCGCGAAACAGTGAGTCCGGTTGCGGGATCAGTTTGCTGGGTGACAGAAACAGGTCCAGCGCCGCCTTGGCGTTTTCGAACAGCGAGATATTCAGGTTGATGCACAGCACGGCCAGCGGGCGACCCTTGTGGTCGCGCAGCACGGTGCTCAGGCTGCGGATTTTCTGACCGTCCCAGTTGAGCTTTTCGTAGGGGCCGATATTCACTTCGCGGATGTCGTCGCTCAGCATGTCTTCCAGCGCCGAATCGTCACCGATGGCCCGTTTCGACAGGTTGTTGGCGATGTAGTCGACCTTTTGCGTGCGCAGGTCGTGCAGCACCACTTCGGCGTGGGGGAAGAACAACGTGGCGATCGCATCGGCGATCGCACGGAAGTTCTGCAGGACCTTGTCTTGTTCAGCGGTGTTCATCAATGCGGCTCCAGGCGTTCGGGGGAGAGCATACCAGCGTCCAGGCCGAACCGCGTCAGTGGCTCCGGTAGCGCCGCGCCGCGCACCAAGGCCGCGCTGGCCTGGCCCATCGCGGGCGAGGTCTGGATGCCGTACCCGCCCTGTGCCGCCACCCAGAACAGCCCGGCCACCCGCGGATCGAAGCCGGACAGCAAATCACCGTCGTGGACAAAACTGCG
This sequence comes from Pseudomonas sp. Pse79, assembly GCF_024519615.1. Classification (NCBI taxonomy): domain Bacteria; kingdom Pseudomonadati; phylum Pseudomonadota; class Gammaproteobacteria; order Pseudomonadales; family Pseudomonadaceae; genus Pseudomonas; species Pseudomonas sp. Pse79. The sequence goes on along the minus strand of NZ_JALJRR010000005.1, from coordinate 29,558 downwards.
CAGGCCGGCCCAGGTGCGGGTCGGGCGGCGGATGGTCAGGGTGGTGGCTTCTTCGATCTGGTGGATCCCCATGGCGATGTCCAGTTCTTCGGGCTGGATGTCCTGGGGTTCCACCGGGTCGGCGTTGGCCGGCGAACCGAGGAACATGCCGGCATCGGGTTTCATGTAGAACGCTTCGTCGAGGGCCACCAGCATCGGCCAGGCGTGGCTGTCCACGCCTTCGGGGCCGGCGAAGATGAACGCCGAACGACGCTTGGGTTGCAGGCCGACGGACGCGGCGCCGGCCAGCCCGCCGATATGGTCGGCCCACGCGCCGGCAGCGTTGATGATGATCGGCGCGGTGCAGGTTTCATGCTGGGTTTGTACGTGCCACAGGCCGTCGGCAGTGCGGCTCAGGCCCAGCACGTGGCTGTCGGTCCGCACTTCGCCGTGGTTGCGGCGGATGCCGCGCAGGTAGCCTTGGTGCAGGGCGTCGGTGTCGATGTCGCTGGCGGTCGGATCGTAGATCGCCCCGTGGACTTTGTCGCGCCGCAGGATCGGCAAGCGTGCACAGGCTTCGTCGGCACTCAGTCGTTCGACCTGCGACACGGTGGCCTTGGCGCTGAGGTATTGCTTGTCCAGCTCGGCCGGGTCGCCGCTGAAGTCCACAGTCATCTCGCCCCGGGGCGTGAGCAGCGGGTGTTCGCAGAAACCGGCGGGCGGGTTGTCGAAAAACGCCCGGCTGGCCAGGGTCAGTGCGCGCACTTGCGGGGTGCCGTAGGCGGCGCTGTAGAGCGCGGCCGAACGCCCGGTCGAGTGATAGCCGGGGTGGGCCTCACGCTCCAGCACCAGTACCTTGCCGTGGGGCGACAGCCAGAAACCCGTGGACGCGCCGGCAATCCCGCCGCCGATGATGATGAAGTCTGCGTGGCTCATGAACATCTCCTGAAGGTGGGGTTAGCGCTGCAGCTGGTACAGCGCGTTAGCCAGCGCAATGTCTTCCAGCCCCAGCCCGATGGACCGGAAAAACACCGGGCGCTGGTAGTCCGGGCGCTGTGCCATGTCACTGAGTAGCTCGGGCAGGTCGCCCATCACCGCGCGTTTGTCCCACCCGTGCTGTTCGCTGGCGATCAGCATTTCGCCGGCTGCGTCCGGAGTGGTCTGGCGATAGTCGCAGAATACCTGCATCGCGTTAAGGCTGTGGGGCGGCACTTCATGGGCGCGGGGCGCATTGGTGCTGATCGAAGTGATCAGCGCCGGTTTGCTCAGGTGCGCCGGGTCGAGCACCGGGCCTGCCGACGAGGTACACAGCATGATCACGTCGGCATCCGCCACGGCCGCCGCGCAGCTGTCGGCGATGCTCAGGCGCGGGTCGAGGCCGGTGAGCTGCGCGAGGGTGGCGGGGCTGGCGCTGGCCAGGCTCGGTGAAAACAGGCTGATGTGCTGCCAGTCCCGCAGGTTTTGCACGTAGCGCAAGTGCGCCTGGGCGACCTTGCCGCTGCCGATGATCGCCAGGCGCCGGGCCGCCAATGGCGCCAGGGCGTCCACCGCGAGGGCCGTGGTGGCGGCGGTGCGTGCCGTGGTCAGTTCATGGGCATCGCACAGCAGCAACGGTTGGCCGCTGTGCATCGACATCAACAGCGTCCAGGCCGTCACCAATGGCCCTTGCTCCCCTACGATGTACGGCGAAGTCTTGACCCCGTACACGCCGTCCTCGGCCAGCACGCCCAGGTAGTTGATGAAGTCGCCGGCGCCCTTCGGAAACGCCACTAACTGTTGCGGCGGTTGCACCGCCAGCCCGGCGGCGAGGTCGCGGAACAGCTTGTGCAGGATCTGGGGTACGTCGATCTGAGCGAGTAACTCGCGCGCTTGGGCCTGCTGGATGACATGGGGCGTGCTGGACATGGGGAACTCCGCTGTAAACTAATTTGTCCATTATGGACTTTTAGTCGTTGCGGGCAATATCCCGGCGAAAAAAATACGTTCAAACCGGCAGCCCCCACATCTATGTAGGTCACCTGTTCGCCACGCCTCAAGTACGTTTCGGCACCACCCCTGTTGCCACCCGGACGTTCGACCATGCTGACCCGCTGCATCTTCCCCCTCGTGTTACTGCTGTTGCCTTGCCTTACCGGCCTCACCCACGCCAGAGACCTGGCCGAGGGACTGAACGATGGCAGCGCCTCCCTGGCGCTGCAGAACCACGACCAGCGTTACGCGCTGTGGTCCGGTATCGGGTTGTTGAAAAATGCGATCGGCCAAACCTGCAACGCGGTGCTGCTGGACACCCGCAACCGCCAGAGCAAGGCCGTCGGCCCGGCGTATGTCTTGACCAGTGGGCATTGCGTGTACTTCAGCTTCGGCACGGCCCATGTCAACCAAGCCATCGAGGCGAGCATCACGTTCAATTATTTCCACGACACGCCGGCGCAACAGCGCACGTTTCGCATTAAAACGGCGCACTGGACCAGCATGGTCGGCACTGATCTGGCGGTGCTCGAACTGGATACCTCACTCGCCGGGCTGATCACCGACGGCATCATGCCGCTCAAGCTCGCCACCCATCAAAGTACCGGGGAACGTGAGGTCGTGAATGTCGGTTCGCCGAGCGGGTTTCGCCAGAAGGGCTTGCGTATGAGTGCCTGCAAGGAAACCGCGACCAACAGCTTTGTCGAGCATCCCGGGGTGTTTCCCGGCGCCCTGAAAAACCGCTGCAATGACCTGCAGTACGGCAGTTCCGGCAGCCCGATGCTGGACCGGCATACCAATGAAGTCACCGGCATTGTCAGCAAAGTCGCGGCGGTCATTAAAAAAGACATCCTCAACAACTGCCAGAACGTCTCGGCGTGTGAAGCGGCCAAGTTCAACTACAGCTATCCCGCCAACGACCTGCACCGTTGTTTTGTCGAGGGCCAATTCTCGAACGATACGCCCGCTTGCCAGCTCAAAGCCGTCGATATCCACCTTGAGGAACCCTGGAAGCTCAATCCCTATGTGCATATGCAACTGGGCGAATTCGGGCAGAGTGTGCAGCCCACCTGGAACATCAGGTTCTCGATCCAGGACCCGTTCTATCGCTTCAAGGCTGTGCGCAACGTCAATGAATGCAGGCTGCCCAATGGCTATCAACGTGCCATTGCGTCAACCCAGGGCTACATCAATCAGGCCATCGGCCCGGCGCTGGGGGCGTATGTGCTGTGCATCATCGGCGTTCAAACCCCCGACGAGCCGTTGACGCCGGCCTTGCTGCACAATGCGTTCACCCACTCGGTGTTCTTGACCGACCCGGCGCCAGTCCCGCGCATCGGCCTGAACTACAGCGTCAACTGGGACGACCCGCAAACCGCCTTCAGCCACCATTATTTCTATGTGGACACCTCGGCGGAAGCTGCCTGCCGTGACAATGACGACGTCCGCTACATCCTCGCCACGGGCGGAACGAGTTACCCGCTCTCGCAACTGCCCGTCACCCTGTGCAGCTTTGCGCGTAACCCGGCGGGGCAACCTTCGGCGGTACGCACGGATGTGATCGAGCGATCCGCCTACCTGCCGCCCACCCAAACGCGCCAGCCGGCAGCGTCTCAGCGATGAGGCGGTCAACCTGTGACACGAAAGCCTCCGGAGAGTTTTTCCTTCAGATAACCCACCAATGCACTTACGGACTTGGGTACATGGGGCGAGTAGGGCCGTATCAAGTAAATCTCATCGGCAAACGCGCCCTTGAGCGTCCAGCCCTTGAGCACCTGCACCAGCGTGCCGCCGGCCAGCGCCGCATGGGCGCTGAAATCCGGGAGCAGGGCGATGCCCAGGTGATTGAGCGCCGAGTCGCGCAAGGCTTCGCTGTTGTTGGTCGAGAAGCTTCCGGCGATCGGCACGGTGACCCGTTCGAGGGTTTTGCCGCCGCGCTCGAAGGTCCAGGCGGGCTGCTCGGTGCCGCGCGGGTAGTAGAGACAGTTATGCGCGCTGAGCTCGCCGGGGCTGCGCGGTTCGCCGTGGCGTTGCAGGTAGTCGCGGGTGGCGACCAGCACCGAGGTGGTGTCGCACAGCTTCCATGCGACGTGGGTTTCCGGCACCTGAAAACCGTGGCGCACCGCCAGGTCGTAGCCTTCGGCGGCCAGTGAACTCAAGGCATCCGACACCTCCAGCTGGACCCGCACCTGCGGGTACAGTTGCAGGAAGGCCGACAGGTGCGGCACCAGTTGCTGCCGGGCGAACGCGACCGGCGCGGTCAAGCGCACCAGGCCGCGGATTTCCCCGGCGGCGTCGCGCACCGAAGAAAAACTGCGGGCGATCTGTTCGTAGGCGCTGCGCACGTCCCGCGTCAGTGACTGCCCGGCGTCGGTCAGGCGCACGCTGCGGGTGGTGCGGGTGACCAGGCGCGTGCCGGTGGCTTTTTCCAGGTCGCTGATGCGCTGGCTGACCGCCGATTTGCTCACCCCCAGGCGCGCAGCGGCGGCGGTGTAGGTGCCGTGTTCTTCCAGCACCGAGAGCCAGTGAATGTGGCTCCACAGCCCTTCGATCTCAGACTTTTCCATGGGGTTATTGTTCGCCTATAAGGACAATCAGTTCTGGATTCTGCTCTGGTTCGGAACAAATCGAAAGCCTATCGTGTGTCCCAACGCTACCCACCTGGGACCTACTGCCATGACCAGCACCATCGAGCACTACATCAACGACCAGCGCGTGAGCCGCGATGATCGCTATCAGGACGTCTACAATCCGGCCACCGGCGCCGTGACCGGGCGCGTCGCCCTGGCCAGCCGCCAGACCGTCGGCGAAGCCGTCGCCGCTGCCCAAGCCGCCTTCGCCAGTTGGGCCGATACCCCGCCGATCCGCCGCGCCCGCGTATTGTTCGAATACCTGCACCTGCTGCGCGCACGCAAGGACGACCTGGCGCGCATCATCGTCGCCGAACACGGCAAGGTGTTTACCGATGCCCAGGGCGAAGTCGACCGTGGCATCGACATCCTCGAATTCGCCTGCGGCATTCCCAACCTGCTCAAGGGCGAACACTCCGACCAGGTCTCGCGAGGCATGGACAACTGGACGATGCGCCAGCCCCTGGGCGTGGTCGCTGGCGTCACGCCGTTCAACTTCCCGGTGATGGTGCCGATGTGGATGTACCCGATCGCCATCGCGGCGGGCAACACCTTCATCCTCAAGCCCAGCCCGACCGACCCGAGCGCCGCGCTGTTCATGGCCGAGTTGTTGCGCGAAGCCGGTTTGCCCAGCGGCGTGTTCAACGTGGTGCAGGGCGACAAGGAAGCGGTGGACGCGCTGATCGAACACCCGGACGTCAAGGCCGTGAGCTTTGTCGGCTCCACGCCGATCGCCCAATACATCTACGAAACCGGCGCGCGCCACGGCAAGCGCGTGCAAGGCCTGGGCGGCGCGAAAAACCACATGGTGGTGATGCCCGACGCCGACATCGAACGCACCGTCGACGCGCTGATGGGCGCCGCCTACGGCAGTGCCGGCGAGCGCTGCATGGCGATCTCGGTGGCGGTGCTGGTGGGCGATGTGGGTGACAAAGTCATCGCCGCCCTGACCGAGCGGGCCAAGCAGCTGCGCATCACCGATGGCCGCGACCTCAAGGCCGAAATGGGCCCGATCGTCTCGCGCACCGCACTGGAGCGCATCAGCGGCTATATCGAACAAGGCGTCCAGGCCGGCGCGCAACTGCTGCTCGACGGCCGCGATTACGTGCCGACCGAACCCGGCCTGGAAAACGGCTTCTGGCTCGGCGCGACCTTGTTCGACCATGTGACTCAAGAGATGAGCATCTACCGCGAAGAAATCTTCGGCCCGGTGCTGGCCTGCGTGCGCGTGAATGATTTTGCCGAAGCGGTGAAACTGGTCAACGACCACGAATTCGGCAACGGCGTCAGCTGCTTCACCCGCGACGGCAACATCGCCCGCGAATTCGCACGGCGTATCGAAGTGGGCATGGTCGGCATCAACGTACCGATCCCGGTGCCGATGGCCTGGCACGGCTTTGGCGGCTGGAAGAAGAGCCTGTTCGGCGATATGCATGCCTACGGCACTGAGGGGGTGCGCTTCTACACCAAGCAGAAGTCGATCATGCAGCGTTGGTCGGAGAGCATTGAGCAAGGTGCGGAGTTTGCGATGCCCGTCTCCAAATGACAGCCTAAGGAACACAGAGAAACCCATGTGGCAGGGGGCTTGCCCCCGATGGCGCAGTGGCAGTCACTGCATGAGTGCCTGAACCACCGCTATCGGGAGCAAGCTCCCTCCCACATTTTTTGTGCGTGGTCAGGCAGTGGTCTTCGTGGGCCTGAGGCATTCGATGGAGCGGTCAACCGTGGTTTTGGCGATTTCCAGCAAATGCCACACCGCGAGGATCTTCGCCCGCTCCGGTTTCTCCAGCAGCTCCCCGCAATCCAGCGCCGTCGCCGAAGCGCTGTCCAGCAGACTGGCGGTGTAGAGCAGGGCGTCTTCGAAGCTCAGGTCCTCGTTGACGGCGTGGAAACCTTGGGTGGGCAGGTAATGGTCGATGGCGCGGTTGAAGGCAGCGCGGTCTTTGGCGGGGTCGTGGGGTGGGTCGGGTAGGGCTTTGGTCATGGTGAAACTCCTGTCTGATCAAGGAGACGGCACTCTTCGCGACTAAACGAAGGTGGCGGCTGTACGCAGGTTAGTCGACCGGTCAGAACAGGAACCCGGCGCGCCCGAAGGCGCCCTGCGCACAGCCACCATTGAGCTTCATGGGACCATGCGCCTGTTCTGAATCCGGGCGACTAAACCCGATCACTGATTTGGCAGTGACGGACCGCAGACTAGCCATCGATTCCAACAGGCACAAGGCGGCGCAGATTGTCTAGGAAACGTCCTGCAATTTAAAGCGACCCGGCTTGCTGGCCCTTTAAAAACCATGACCAGATGCCACTAACTCCAATGAAATGCGGTCCATGTGGGAGGGGGCTTGCCCCCGATGACGGAGTGGCAATCACTGCATGAGTGCCTGAACCACCGCTATCGGGAGCAAGCTCCCTCCCACTTTTTTTGTGCGTGGTCAGGCAGTGGTCTTCGTGGGCTTGAGGCATTCGATGGAGCGGTCAACCGTGGTTTTGGCGATTTCCAGCAAATGCCACACCGCGAGGATCTTCGCCCGCTCCGGTTTCTCCAGCAGCTCCCCGCAATCCAGCGCCGTCGCTGAAGCGCTGTCCAGCAAACTGGCGGTGTAGAGCAGGGCGTCTTCGAAGCTCAGGTCTTCGTTGACGGCGTGGAAACCTTGGGTGGGCAGGTAATGGTCGATGGCGCGGTTGAAGGCAGCGCGGTCTTTGGTGGGATTGATGGGTGGGTCGGGTAGGACTTTATTCATGGTGTAATTCCGTGATGGATTGAGATTCGCCACCCCGCCGCGACTAAACGTAGGGTGGCGGCTGTACGCAGGTTAGTCGACCGGTCATCACGAAAATCCGGCGCACCCGAAGGCGCCCTGCGCACAGCCACCATAAAAACTGATGGAAGACCGTGCACGTGATGAGAGGTCGGGCGACTAAACCCGATCACTGATTTGGCAGTGACGGACCGCAGACTAGCCATCGATTCCAACAGGCACAAGGCGGCGCAGATTGTCTAGGAAACGTCCTGCAATTTAAAGCGACCCGACTTGCTGGCCCTTTAAAAACCATGACCAAATGCCACTAACTCCAATGAAATGCGGTCCATGTGGGAGGGAGCAAGCTCCCTCCCACATGGAAGAATGGGGTTTATCGCCGACCCGCCCGCGTACTCACATCCACCCACACCGCCAGCACCAAAATGCTGCCCTTCACAATCATCTGCCAGTAACTGTCCACATCCAGCATCGACATGCCGTTATCCAGGCTGGTAATCACCAGCGCCCCGAGCAGCGCGCCATACACCGTGCCCGAGCCGCCGCGCATGGAGGTGCCGCCGATAAAGCAGGCGGCGATGGCGTCGAGTTCGCCCATGTTGCCCGCCGACGGTGAACCGGCGGCGAGGCGTGCGGTGTTGACCAGGCCGGCGAGGGCGCACATCACGCCCATGATGCCGAAGATCCACAGTTTGACGGCCTGCACGTTGATGCCCGACAGGCGCGTGGCTTCCATGTTGCTGCCCACCGCATACACGCGGCGGCCGAATACGGTCTGGCTGGTGACGTAGCTGAACACGCCGAGCAACACCAGCAACAGCAGCACCGGCACCGGGATGCCGTCGTAGCTGTTGAGGATGGTGACGAACCCGGCCAGCACCGCGCCGATCACCGCCACGCGCAGCACGTCGCGAGTCAATGAGTGTGAGGCCAAGCCATGCAGTGCACGGTTGCGCCGTTGTTTCCAGGTCAAAAACAGGGTCAGGGCAAACAGCAAAATCCCGAGGCCGATGCCCACCGCATGCGGCAGATAGCCCTGGCCCACGTACACCAGCGACGGCGACACCGGCGCGATGGTGGTGCCGCCGGTGATGCCCAGCAGAATCCCGCGAAACGCCAGCATGCCGCCCAAACCGACGATAAACGACGGGATGCGCAGGTACGCGGTCATGTAGCCGTTGGCCAAACCGATCATCAACCCGCACAGCGCCACCAGGCTCAGGTTGGCCAGCAGCGGCAGGTGATAGACCACGTCCAGAATCGCCGCGAGCCCGCCCAACAAGCCGAGCATCGAGCCCACCGACAAATCGATCTCGCCGCTGATGATCACCAGCACCATGCCGCAGGCCAGAATCCCGGTGATCGACATCTGCCGCAGCAGGTTGGACAGGTTGCGCGGGGTGAGGAAGCCGCCCTCGGTCTGCCAGCTGAAAAACAGCCAGATGAACGCCACGGCGATCACCAACGCGAGCATTTTGTAGCGGGTAAACAGCTGTTTGAGCTGATTCATCTAAGCGGTCTTCCGATCATTATTATTTTGGCTGAGCGCAGCGGCGAGGACCTGTTCCTGGGTGAGGCCTTCGTTGATGAAATCCCCACGCAACTGGCCGTCGCCGATCACCAGCACGCGGTTGGACACGCCGAGCACTTCGGCCAGTTCCGAGGAGACCATGATGATCGCCACGCCTTCGGCCGCCAGCGCGCCCATCAGTTTGTAGATCTCATACTTGGCGCCCACATCCACCCCGCGCGTGGGCTCGTCGAGGATCAGCACCTTGGGCTTGGCCATGAGCATTTTCGCCAGCACGGCCTTTTGCTGATTGCCGCCGGACAGGCTGGTGATCGGCAAAAACGGGCTGGCGGTCTTGAGATGCATGCGCGCGATCTGCCGGTCGATGCTGCCCAGTTCGGCCTCGGCGTCGATGCGCGTCAGGTGCGCGTAGGTGTCGAGTACCGCCAGGGTGATGTTCTGGCCCACGCCCAGGTCGGGAATGATGCCCTGGCGCTTGCGGTCCTCGGGCACCATGCACAGCCCGGCGCGGATCGATTTGAGCGGCGTGCGCGTGTCGATCAGTTGGCCATCGAGCCAGACTTCGGCGCTGTAGCGGCCGGGGTAGGCGCCGAACAAGGCCGAGACCAGCTCCGTGCGCCCGGCGCCGACCAGCCCGGCAATGCCGAGGATTTCCCCGCGCCTGAGTACGAAGGAGATGTCGTCCACGCGTTTGCGCTTGGGGTTGTCGACGTCGTAGCAGGTGACATGGCGTGCTTCGAACATCACCTCACCGATCTCATGCGGCTCGGTGGGGTAGAGGTTGCTCATTTCGCGTCCGACCATCTGCGTGATGATCCGGGGGATATCCATGTCGGCCATGGCGCTGGTCGCGATGTGCTGGCCGTCGCGGATCACCGTGATGGTGTCGCACACCGCCGCCACTTCATCGAGCTTGTGGGAGATGTACACGCAGGCCACGCCCTTGGCCTTGAGGCCCTTGATGATCTCCAGCAGCACCTCGATTTCCGAGCGGGTCAGGGCCGAGGAGGGCTCGTCGAGAATCAGCAGGCGCGCCTGTTTATTCAGGGCCTTGGCGATCTCCACCAGTTGCTGGTAGCCACCGCCATACTGCGACACCGGCAGCGCGACGTTCATGTCCGGCACCTTCAGCTCGCGCATCAACGCTTCGGCGCGGTGCAGCATCGCCGGGTAGTTCATGCGCCCGCCGGGCAGAGTCAGCTCGTGGCCCATGAAGATGTTCTCGGCCACCGACAGGTCCGGCACCAGGGTCAGTTCCTGGTGAATGATGACGATGCCGGCGGCCTCGGTTTCGCTGATCGACTGGGCCTTGAGCGGCTGGCCGTCCCAGAGGATTTCGCCGTCCCAGGTGCCATGGGGATAAACCGCCGACAGCACCTTCATCAAGGTGGATTTACCGGCACCGTTCTCGCCGCACAGGCCGACACATTCCCCCGGCCGCACCTTGATATCGATGCCGTTGAGCGCGTTGACACCGCCAAAGCGTTTGACGATGCCGTTCATTTGCAGCAGGTAGTGCGACATGGCGATGGCTCACACAAAAGGCCGAAGAAACGCGGTTTCCCGTAGGAGCGAGCTTGCTCGCGAAGAACCCCCAGGCAACGCGCACATCCAGGATGCCCGCGTTATCGTTGACGTTTTTCGCGGGCAAGCCCGCTCCTACAGGCCGATCTGCTCTTTGGTGTAGAAGCCGTCCTTCTCCAACAGGTCGATATTGGCCTTGGTCAGCGGGGTCGGGGTGAGCAGGATGGTGTCGACTTTCTTGCTGCCGTTGTCGTATTGCGAGCTGTAGGTGGGCTTCTCGTTGCGCGCCAGTTGCACCGAGAGCTTGGCGGCTTCGGTGGCGATCAGTTTGAGCGGCTTGTACACGGTCATGGTCTGGGTGCCGTCGATCACGCGCTTGACGGCGGCGAGGTCGGCGTCTTGCCCGGAGATCGGCACCTTGCCCGCCAGCTTCTGCGCGGCCAGGGCCTGGATCGCACCGCCGGCGGTGGCGTCGTTGGAGGCGACGATGGCGTCGATCTTATTGTTGTTCCGGGTCAGGGCGTTTTCGACGATGCTCAGGGCTTCGGTCGGGTTCCATTCCTTGACCCACTGCTGGCCGACAATCTTGATGTCGCCCTTGTCGATGGCCGGTTGCAGCACCTTCATCTGGCCTTCGCGCAGGACCTTGGCATTGTTGTCGGTGGGCGCACCGCCGAGCAGGAAATAGTTGCCCTTGGGCGCCGCCTGCAGCACGCCATTGGCCTGCATCTCGCCGACCTTTTCGTTATCGAAGGAGATGTAGGCGTCGATATCCGCGTTGAGGATCAGGCGGTCATACGACACCACCTTGATCCCGGCCTTCTTGGCTTCGGCGATGGCGTTGGTCAGCACGGTGGCGTTGAACGGCACGATCACGATCACGTCGACGCCGCGGGAGATCAGGTTTTCGATCTGGGAAATCTGCTTTTGCTCGTTGGCATCGGCCGACTGCACAAACACCTTGGCATCGAGTTTTTCCGCCGCCGCGACGAAGTAGTCACGGTCGCGGGACCAGCGTTCCAGGCGCAGGTCGTCGATGGAAAAACCGATTTTCGGATGGGCCGGATCGGCCATGACCGGCAGGGCGAGCAGGGCCAGGGCAGAGGCGAGCAGGGTGCGTTTAAATGACTTCATGGTGGTGCGTCCTTTTATTGTTGTTGGAAAGACACAGCGTGATGCGGGTAGAACTGTAGAGCGTCCCTCGACGCTCTGTGCGTAGATTTGTCGCGCAAATGTCACCGCCGCCCCCTGTGTAGGAGCGAGCTTGCTCGCGAAAATCGCGAACTCGACACGTTTATCCAGGCATCACGCGTCATCGTTGACGTTTTTCGCGAGCAAGCTCGCTCCTACGCAGAGGGCTGCGTGATCAGGTGTAGATAAATCGATTCACGATGCCCTCCAGCATCTCCTGCCGACCACTCACGGCCTGCGGGTTGAGTTCGTGGGCAAACGCATGTTCGGCCAGGGATTCCAGGCTGAATTCGCCCGCCAGTACCGCCTGGCCCAACGGTTGCTGCCAGCCGGCATAGCGCTGGTCCTTGAACTGCTGCAACCGATCGTTCTGCACCATCGCCGCCGCGCGTTCCAGCGCCAGGGCGAGCACATCCATGGCGGCGACGTGGCCGTGGAACAGGTCGATCTCGTCCAGGCTCTGGCGGCGCACCTTGGAATCGAAGTTGTAGCCGCCATTCTTGAAGCCGCCGGCCTTGAGGATTTCATACGTCGCGAGGGTCATCTCCTCGACGCTGTTGGGGAACTGGTCGGTGTCCCAGCCGTTCTGCGGGTCGCCGCGGTTGGCGTCGATGCTGCCGAAGATCCCGAGGGACACGGCGGTGGCGATCTCATGATGAAAGCTGTGCCCGGCCAGGGTCGCGTGGTTGGCCTCGATATTCACCTTGATCTCGTGTTCCAGGCCGTATTCATGCAGGAAGCCGAACACCGTGGCGCTGTCGTAATCGTATTGGTGCTTGGTCGGCTCCTGGGGCTTGGGTTCGATCAGCAGGTCGCCCTTGAAGCCGATCTTGTGCTTGTGCTCCACCACCATGTGCATAAAGCGCCCGAGCTGTTCGCGCTCGCGCTTGAGGTCGGTATTGAGCAGGGTTTCGTAACCTTCGCGGCCGCCCCACAGCACATAATTGGCGCCCTTGAGCCGCAGCGTGGCGTTCATCGCGCTGCACACCTGGGCGGCGGCGTAGGCGAACACCTCCGGGTCCGGGTTACTCGCGGCGCCGGCGGCAAAGCGCGGGTTGCTGAAGCAATTGGCGGTGCCCCACAGCAGTTTGACGCCGGTCTGTTCCTGGTGGCGTTCGAGGTGATCGACCATCTGCGCGAAGTGGTTGCGGTACTCCTTGAGCGAGCTGCCTTCCGGCGCCACGTCGGTGTCGTGAAAGCTGTAGTAGTCGATGCCCAGCTTGGAGAAAAACTCAAAGGCCGCCTCGGCCTTGCCGATCGCCACTTCCATCGGCTCGCCGCTGCGCTGCCACGGGCGCTTGAAGGTGCCCATGCCAAACATATCCGCGCCGGGCCAGACGAAGGTGTGCCAATAACAGGCGGCCATGCGCAGGTGTTCGCGCATCGGTTTGCCGAGGATCAGTTTGTTGGCGTCGTAGTGGCGAAAGGCGAGGGGGGCGTCGCTGGCGGGGCCTTCGAAGCGAACCTTCTCGACACCGGGGAAGTACGTCATGGCGTGTTCCTTATTGTTCTTGGCGGTGTCTGGATACTAGCAACGGCACTGGGCCCGGCGATTATGAAAATCGTCAAGGTGTAGTGCGATTTTGAGTGGCGGGGTCTAACCTGTGGCGACCGGCCTCAGGACAAAAACAATGAAAACCCTACCGCCCGTCCACCGCATCGCCTTGCTGTTCAACGGCAGCAAAATCTATGACCGCGGCATCATCACCGGCATCGGCAATTACCTGAGCAGCACCCGCGCGTCCTGGGATTTGTTCCTGGAGGAAGATTTTTTGTGCCGCCTCAAAGGCATCGAGCGCTGGCAGGGCGACGGCATCATTGCCGACTTCGACGACCCGCTGATCGGCGAGGCACTGGCCGATATCAAGCTGCCGGTGGTGGCGGTGGGCGGTTCCTATGAGGATGCGCGTGCCTACCCCAGGGGCATCCCCTACGTGGCCACCGACAACCATGCGCTGATGAAGCTGGCGTATGAGCATTTGATCGAGGCCGGACTGACCCGGTTTGCCTGTTTCAGCCTGCCGCCAGCCCAGGCCAATCGCTGGGCCCAGGAGCGCGAAAAGGCCTTCAAGCACCTGCTGCAACGCGATGGTTTGCCGGTGGAGGTGTACCGCGGCCTGGGCACCAGCGCGCCGTTGTGGGACAGCGCGGTGGAGCAGCAGATCGCCTGGCTGCAAAGCCTGCCCAAGCCCATCGGCATCATCGCCGTCACCGACGCCCGCGCCCGGCAATTGCTGCAGGCCTGCCTCACTGCCGGTATCGCCGTGCCGGAGGAGGTGGCGCTGATCGGCATCGACAACGACCCGCTGACCCGCACCCTCACGCGGGTGCCGCTGAGTTCGGTGATTCAGGGCACGGAAACCATGGGCCGCACGGCCGCTGCGCTGCTGCATCAGATGCTGCACGGCAAACCCTGCACCGGCACGCAGATCCTGGTGCCACCGGATGCAATCAATGTGCAGGCTTCCAGCTTGCATCAGCCGTTGGGCAATCCGTATGTGATGCAGGCGCTGCTGTTCATCCGCCAGTACGCCTGCCAGGGCATCAAGACGGCCCAGGTCGCGGCGTATGTCGGCGTGTCGCGCTCATCCCTGGAATCGCACTTTCGCAAGACACGCGGGTGCAGCGTGCATGACGAGATCCTGCGCTTCAAACTCGCCGCCGCCGCCAAGGGCCTGGAAAACCACGCCCTGGCGATTGCCGATGTGGCGCAGCAGTGCGGCTTCAAGTCGGCGCAGTACCTGCATACGGTGTTTCGCCGTGAGTTTGGCTGTACGCCGCGGGAGTACCAGCAAGGCGCGGCCTAGAAAAAAGCCGCCTGCTCCGTGAAGAGGCAAGCGGCTTGGTCATTCACCGATCAACGAAACGCTGGCACGACCTGCTCGATAAACAGCGCCAGGGACTTTTTCTTCTCGGCATGGGGCAGGCTGTTGTCGCACCAGAAGCTGAACTCATCCACGCCCAGTTCCTGGTAGTACTTGATGCGCGGGATGATTTCTGCGGCGGTGCCGATCATCGCGGTCTTGTGCAGGCTGTCCAGCTCGAACTCCGGGCGGCCGGCGAATTTTTCTTCCGGGCTTGGCGCCAGGAAGCCATTGATCGGCACTTCCTTGTTGCCGAACCAGGCATCGAAGGTGCGATAGAACTTGGAGATCGCCTTGGCCCCGACTTTCCAGCCTTCCGGGTCGTCGGCGGCGTGTACGTGGGTGTGGCGCAGCACCATCAATTGCGGGCGCGGCACGCCGGGGTTGTTGTCGAGGGCGGTCTGGAATTTGTTTTTCAGGTCCAGGACTTCTTCGTCGCCCTTCATCAGCGGCGTGACCATCACGTTGCAGCCGTTGGCCACTGCGAAGTTGTGGGAGTCCGGGTCGCGGGCGGCGATCCACATCGGCGGGTTGGGCTTCTGTACGGGCTTGGGCACGCTGGTGGAGGTGGGGAATTTCCAGATGTCGCCGTCGTGGGCGTAGTCGCCTTGCCACAACGCGCGCACCACCGGGACCATTTCGCGCAGCGCCTGGCCGCCGCTGGAAGCGGGCATGCCGCCGGCCATGCGGTCGAACTCAACCTGGTAGGCGCCACGGGCCAGGCCGACTTCCATGCGGCCGTTGCTGATCACGTCGAGCAAGGCGCATTCACCCGCCACCCGCAGCGGGTGCCAGAACGGCGCGATGATGGTGCCGGCGCCCAGGTGAATGGTGGTGGTCTTGGCCGCGAGGTAAGCCAGCAACGGCATCGGGCTTGGCGAGATGGTGTATTCCATGGCGTGGTGTTCGCCAATCCATACGGTGCTGAAGCCACCGGCTTCGGCCATCAGGGTCAATTCGGTCAAGTCTTCGAACAACTGGCGGTGGCTGATGCTCTCGTCCCAACGTTCCATGTGTACGAACAGGGAAAACTTCATGACGCGTACCTCGGATCTATTGTGATCGGCCTGTCGACCGCGGGCCCTTAAGTGCTCTCGCCGTTGTAACGCTTGCCGGGGATAACGGCTGTTCGGCGGATTGATTGTTGGTATACCATAATATGGAATATCCACAAAACTTTTCTCTCCAACGATTACACCCCCACCTCACAAGGAAGGCGAGCCCGATGAACATAAAACAAAAACTGATCCTGGCCTTTGCGGTGATTGCCAGCCTACCGGTGATTCTGGTGGCTGTGCTGATCATCCTCAACGTGCATGAGGTTCTTCACCGAGCCGACCATGATCGCGTGGTCTCACGCCACTGGGAGGGGCTGACACCCCGCAATCAAACTGTGGGAGGGGGCTTGCCCCCGATGGCGGAGGAACAGCCAGCTTATCTGTAGCTGACCCACCGCTATCGGGGGCAAGCCCCCTCCCACAAAGTTTTGTGTGTGACTTAAGCCGGCATGGGCAATGCGCCCATCTTGCCGTGGCAATACACCAGTGGCGCGGCGTTCTGCCGGGGCACGATGAGGTTCTTCACCGAGCCGACCATGATCGCGTGGTCTCACGCCACTGGGAGGGGCTGACACCCCGCAATCAAACTGTGGGAGGGGGCTTGCCCCCGATGGCGGAGGAACAGCCAGCTTATCTGTAGCTGACCCACCGCCATCGGGGGCAAGCCCCCTCCCACAAAGTTTTGTGTGTGGCTTAAGCCGGCATGGGCAATGCGCCCATCTTGCCGTGGCAATACACCAGTGGCGCGGCGTTCTGCTGGGGCACGATGAGGTTCTTCACCGAGCCGACCATGATCGCGTGGTCGCCGCCTTCGTACTCGCGCCACAGCTCGCATTCGATCACCGCCGTGGCATTCGCCAGGATCGGATTGCCCCGCTCGCTGAGCGTCCATTCGAGGCCTTGGGCCTTGTCTTTGCCCTTGCGCGCAAAGGCATACGCTTCGGTTTGCTGGCCGCCGGAGAGCACATGGATGGCAAAGCGTTTGTTCTTGATCAACACCGGGTATGAGTCGGAGCTGTAGTTGGGGCAGAACAGCACCAGCGCCGGGTCCATCGACAACGAACTGAAAGCACTGGCGGTCAGCCCGACGATTTGCCCGTCGTCATCGAGCGTGGTGATCACGGTGACCCCAGACGGAAACGAACCCATCACTTGTTTGTAGATAGCGGCATCGATCATGGGACGGTCCTCGGCGGTGGAGCGGTTTTTATAGGTTTGTAGGTATTATGGTATACCGTAATATAAGGCATGCAACTGCTTTTTCAAGCGCCCGATGAACGTCAATTCTTGGTCTTGTAACCAATAAATACTGGGGTAAAGGCGATAGATAGCTATTGGCCATGCGGCACATTAGCCGATCAGATTAGCGCCAGAGCTACGGATCAGTCGTGTGAAAAACTGGGGGGCGTGTGGCGCTGTCGAGCGTGATCCTCATCGGTTGCTGCCTGGCGACGCGTCAGCACACGCAGGCGGTCAGGGCGGGGCGGTTGGGGTATACCGACTGAACAGGTTTTTCTGGCGAGAGCGCGGCGTTGACCCTGGCTTACCGCGTCATCGTTAACGACCCTCGCGGGCAAGCTCCGCTCCTACGGCTACGGGGTCATCTGTAGGAGCGAGCTTGCTCGCGAAAACCCCGAGAGCGCCGCGTTGACCCTGGTTTTACGCGCGATCGGCAAGCCCCACCCCGCCAAACTCCTCCAACGCATCCCGCAACGCGCCGTCGAAGTAGTCCTTCGAGGCGCGGTCCCAGAGGATATGGAACGCCGGCGCGTCCACGCTTCCCGAGTGGATGACGATCACATTGATCCGCGCCGCCGCCGTCTGCGCCACCGCTCCCGGCTTGAAGGCCGGAAAACTGAGATCGACGCCGCACAGCTTGGCCATCACCTGGGCAATCACCGTGCCGCTGAGCAGCACGCAAGCATGACTGTCCTGGCGCGGCAGCAGGTAGTGGGCGCGGTGGTCGAGTTCCCAGCGCGCTTCTTCATCGGCGATGCGCTGGCCTTGATCCGCCGGGCTGCCCAGCAGCAGGTATTCGTTCTGTGACAGGCGCGCCACCCAGCTGCCGTCCGCCTGCGCGGTCGCTCGGTTGGGCGCGTCGGGCAGGGTGAAACCGCGGGCCGTGAGGTACTCGGCGCTGTGTGCGCCGCGAAAGCCGACCCGGGGCAGGTCGGTCTGGTCGATCAGGCGGCAGGGCGGCGTGAGCAATTCGTGGGCTTTCAGACTGGTCATGGCTTAACCCTCCTGGCGTTGGTTGGTGGGGTCGAAGAACGGTAGCTGCACCACTTCGGCCTGGACGACGATGCCGCCTTCGACGCGAATCGGAATGCATTGCCCCGGTGTGCTCTGGTCGATCCCGGCGTAGGCCAGGCCGATGATCCGGCCCAGGCTGGCGGAGTATTCACACGAGGTGACGTTGCCGCTGATGTCCGGGCCGTTGAGCACCAGGTGGCCTTCCAGCGGCTGCACGCTGCCCTTGGGCAAGCTGAAGCCGACCAGTTTGCGTTTCAGCGGCTGGGCTTCGAGGATGTCCACCGAGCGGCGGCCGACGAAGAACGGTTTGTTGCGACTGACCGCCCAGCCCATGTCGATTTCCGCCGGGTGGGTCATGCCATCGGTGTCCTGGCTGATGATCACGTGGCCTTTTTCCAGGCGCAGCAGGCGCTGGGTTTCGACGCCGAAGGGACGAATGTCGAAGGCTTTGCCGGCGGCCATCAACGCATCCCACAATGCCAGGCCATGACGTGCGGCAACGTGGATTTCATAACCCAGTTCGCCGACGAAACCGACCCGCAGCAGCCGCGCCTTGATCCCGGCCACCGTGCCCTGGCGCACGCCCAGGTAAGGGAAACCCTC
This sequence comes from Pseudomonas sp. Pse79, assembly GCF_024519615.1. NCBI lineage: Bacteria > Pseudomonadati > Pseudomonadota > Gammaproteobacteria > Pseudomonadales > Pseudomonadaceae > Pseudomonas > Pseudomonas sp. Pse79. The sequence goes on along the minus strand of NZ_JALJRR010000005.1, from coordinate 11,198 downwards.
GGCGCTCAGGTCGAGGTCGCTGCACAGCTGTTCCAGCACCTTGCGCGAATCCGGCCCGGCCACGTTCACCGCACAGATCGCGGCGGTGACGTTGGCCACATCCACGTCCAGGCGCCATTGCGCGTTCCACTTGAGCATCTGCTGGTAGATGCGGTCGACGCCGCTGGTGGTGGCGGTGACGTAGAAGTGCTTGTCGGCCAGCCGCGCGCACACGCCGTCGTCGATCACCACCCCGTGTTCATTGGTCATCAGCGCATAACGCGAACGGCCCACCGGCTGCTTGAGAAACGCGAAGGTGTACATCCGGTTGAGCAGTTCGGCGGCATCCGGGCCGCGCACGTCCAGGCCGCCGAGGGTGGACACATCGATCAGCCCGACCTTGTTGCGCACATGCAGGGCTTCGGCCTGCATGCACGCGTCGCGGTCCTCGGCCTTGCCGTAATAGGCCGGGCGCTGCCAGATGCCGGCGGGCATCATCTTCGCCCCGGCCTGCAGGTGCCGCGCATGCATCGGCGTTTGCCGGTAGGGGTCGAAGGCGCGCCCGGCGACGTGGGCGAGTTTCTCCGCCACGAACGGCGGCCGTGCGGTGGTGACCCCGGTTTCGCTGATATTGCGCTGGGTCGCCCAGGCCACCAGGCGCGCGGTCGGCAACGCCGAGTGGCGGCCCTGGGACGGGCCCATGCCGACGGTGGAGTAGCGTTTCACCAACTGCACATCGCGGTAGCCGATGCGGGTGGCGTTGACGATATCCGCCACTTGCAGGTCTTCGTCGAAGTCGACGAAATCCTTGCCCTTGGGGTGCGGGAAGATCGGCCAGTTGAAGTTGACCTGGGCTTCGCTACGCAGCGGGGTACGCGCTGCGGCAGGGCTCAAGCCGAGGGCGAGGGCGATGTCGTGGGCGGCGTTGCTCGCGTCCGCCAGCACATTGTCCAGTTGGTGCCGACCGTGGACCGAACCGGCCACATTCAGGTTCTGCGGCAGGCCGCTGAGGCTGAACTCTGCACGCGAGTCCTCATAGGCCAATTTGCCGCCGGCCTGGCACAGCAGTTGGTACACCGGCATATAGCCGGCCGACATGCACAGCAGGTCGCAGTCGATCACCTGCCCCTTGTCGCTGACCTGGCCCTGAGCGGTGATCTGGCGCACATCGACACCCTTCACATGGCGCAGGCCTTTTTCATGCAAGGCCTCGAACACCGTGCTGTTAGTCAGGCAACGGATCTTGCGCTGCGCCAGCGCGCCGGCCAGGGCCTGGTCGGCGGGGGCGTGGCGCAGGTCGATCAGGGCGGCGACGTCCACGCCCTGGTCATGCAGGTCGAGGGCAGCGAGGTAACCGTCATCGTTGCCGGTGAGCACCACCGCGCGTTTGCCGGGCTTGACGGCGTAGAGCTTGATCAGGCGTTGCGCGGCGCTGGTCAGCATCACCCCCGGCAGGTCGTTGTTGCGAAAGATCACCGGCTGGTCGAACGAGCCGCTGCACACCAGGCACTGCTGCGCGCGCACCTTGTACAGGCGCTTGCCCTGGATCACCGGCAGGTAGTTGTCGGTGAACCAGGCGTTGCAGGTGGCCTCGGTGAGCACCTGGATATTCGCGTGTTGCTGCACCGCGCTGAGCAATTCGCGGCGCAGGTTGTCGGCGCGGGTGCCGGCGATATCGAAACGCGCATAAGTGAGCGAACCGCCGAGGATCGGCTGCTGCTCGATCAGCAGCACCTTCGCCCCGGCATTCGCGGCGGTCAGCGCCGCCTGCAAGCCGGCGGGGCCGGCGCCGATGACGGCGAGGTCGGTGAACAGGTAGGCCTTGTCGTAGTACTCGGGCTGGAAGTTCAGGTCGAGCACGCCCAGGCCGGCTTTTTTACGGATGATCGGCTCCCACACTTTCCACATGCCCTTGGGCTTGTAGAACGAGCGGTAGTAGAAACCCACCGGCATGAATTTGGAGAACTTGCCCATATAGGCATCGCGGTCGTGGTCCAGCGTGCCGTTGACGTTCTGCGCGGTCACCGCCAGGCCGTTGCTCAGTGCGTGGGCATCGGCCAGCACGTTGGGTTCCTGGGGCAATTGCACCAGGCTGTTGGCGTCCTGGCCGGCCATGCTCAGCGGCCCGCGTGGGCGGTGGTATTTGAACGAGCGCGACATCAGAAAGCGCCCGTTGGCGAGCAGGGCGCTGGCGATGCTGTCGCCCTGCAGGCCCTGGTAGGGGTGGCCGTCGAAACTGAAATCGAGTGGCTGATCGCGTTGGATCAGCAGGCCCATGGGGGCGGGGAGGCGGTTCATCCGGCGATCTCCTGGGGGGTGTTGAAGTCGACGCGGTGGGTGAACAGTTCCTTGGGATCGAAGGTGCGCAGGATCTCGTCGGTGACGGTGTGGCGCTCGGCGAGGAACCAGTAGCTGGACGGCGTGTGCATCCACCATTCACGCACTACACCGGCGAGGTTGTCGGTGTTGAACACGTAGTCGGCCCATTCGGCGTCGCTGCAGTTGACCGGATCGGGCATGGGCTTGAACTCGCCGCCGTAGGTGAACTCGCTGATATTGCGCGGCCCGTTGAGCGGGCACATCATGATTTTCATAGTCCGCTCTCCATCAGTGACTGGCCGCCGTGGCGCCCATCTCATTGACTTGCTGGAAGGTCGAGAAACGTTCGAGGCCAAAGGGTTTGATCAGCTCCGGCACCTTGCCGCCGCTGGCGACCAACTCGGCCATGGTCTTGCCGCAGATCGGCGTGGCCTTGAAACCCCAGGTGCCCCAACCGGCGTCGAGGTAGTAATTCTTCACCGGCGACAGGCCCATGATCGGGCTGTAGTCCGGGGTCATGTCTGTGATCCCGGCCCACTGGCGCATCAACTTGGCGTTGGCCAGGAACGGGAACATCTCGATGGCATGGGCCAGCAGGCTTTCCTTGAGGTCCAGGGTCGAGCGTGTGTTGAACAGCGGGTAGGGGTCGGAACCGCCGCCGAACACCACTTCGCCGCGACTGGTTTGCTGCACGTAGCAGTGCAGGGCCGAGGAGCTCACCAGCGGGTCGAGGAACGGCTTGAACGGCTGGGTGACCATGGCCTGCAGCGGGAAGGTCTGGATCGGCGAGCGGATGCCGGCCTTGGCCATCAACAGTGAGCTGTGCCCGGCAATCGCCTGCACCGCGCAGCCGCACCGGATGGTGCCGCGATTGGTTTTCACCGCGGTGATGGCGCCGTTTTCAATGATCAGGTCTTGCACTTCGGTGAGCTGATGGATTTCCACGCCGCGCTTGGCCGCCTGCTTGGCGTAGCCCCAGGCCACGGCATCGTGGCGCGCGGTGGCGCCGTCGATGTGCCAGAGCCCGGCGAGCACCGGCAGGTGGCCGGGGTCGAGGTTGAGGCTGGGCACCAGTTCGCGGATCTGCTGGCGGTCGATCATCTCGGTGCGCCCGCCGAAGTGCTTGTTGACCTCGGCGCGCTGGCGGAACGAACGCACGGTGGCGTCCGTGTGGGCCAGGGTCAGTTGGCCACGCTCGGAATACATGATGTTGAAATCGAATTCGTTGGACAGCGCCTGGAACATCTTCACTGACTCGGCGTAGAAGCGCACCCCTTCGCTGGTCAGGTAGTTGGAGCGGATCACCGCTGTGTTACGCGCGGTGTTGCCGCCGCCCAGATAGGACTTTTCCAGCACGGCAATGTTGCTGATGCCGTGGTACTTGGCCAGGTAGTAGGCGGTCGCCAGGCCGTGGCCGCCGGCGCCGATGATCACCACGTCGTAACTCGACTTGAGTTCTTTGGGCGGCGGCAGATCCACCTCCACCGGGTACTCCGAACTCAGCCCGTATTTCAATAGATTGAATGGCATACGGCCTCCGATTGGCTGCGTAGGGCGTGATGTTGCGCAAGGGCGGCGGTCACGGTGTTTTTCATCAGGAAGGCAATGGTCATCGGGCCGACACCGCCGGGGACCGGGGTGATGGCGGCGACGTGGGGCAGGGCGGCGTCGAAGTCGACATCGCCCACCAGGCGGCTGCGGCCGTCGTCATCGATACGGTTGATGCCGACGTCGATCACCACCGCGCCGGGCTTGAGCCAGCTGGCATCGATCAAGCGTGGGCGGCCCACGGCGGCGATCACGATGTCGGCCTGGCGGCACAGGGCCTGGGCGTTGTGGCTGCGCGAATGCAGCACCGTCACCGAGCAATCGGCCTTGAGCAGCAGCGCCGCCATGGGCTTGCCGACGATGTTCGAGCGGCCGACCACCACCGCGTGTTTACCGCGCAGGTCGCCACAGGTTTGCTCCAGCAGGTACAGGCAACCGCTGGGAGTGCAGGGCGTGAGCACGGCGCGCCCCTGGCTGAGGCCGCCGACGTTCTGGCTGTGGAAACCGTCCACGTCTTTCTGCGGCGCGATGGCTTCCAGGGCGCGCAGTTCGTCCATCTGCTTGGGCAGCGGCAATTGCAGGAGAATGCCGTGGATCGCCGGGTCGGCATTCAACTGGGCGATCAGGATCAACAGTTGTTCGGTGCTGGTGTCGCTGGGCAGCCGATGCTCCACGGAGCGGATGCCCACTTCTTCGGCGCGCAGGATCTTGTTGCGCACATACACCTGGCTGGCGGCGTCGTTGCCCACCAGGATCACCGCCAGGGCCGGTTGAATGGCTTGCTCGTGCAGGCGCGCCACGTCTTCGCGCACTTGCAGCAGTACCCGTGCGGCGGCGGCTTTGCCGTCGATCAGTTTGGGCGCGCTCACCGGAACACCACCGTTCTGTCCTGGTTGAGGAACACCCGATGCTCCAGGTGGTACTTGACCGCCTTGGACAGGGCCACGGTTTCGGTGTCGCGGCCGATGGCGACGAGGTCGTCGGGCTTGTACACGTGGTCCACGCGCTGCACTTCCTGCTCGATGATCGGGCCCTCATCCAGGTCGCTGGTCACATAATGCGCGGTGGCGCCGATCAACTTCACGCCACGCTGATAGGCCTGGTGATAGGGCTTGGCACCTTTGAAACCGGGCAGGAACGAATGGTGGATATTGATCGCGCGCCCCGACAGTTGCCGGCACAGGTCGTCGGAGAGGATCTGCATGTAGCGCGCCAACACCACCAGTTCGGTGCGGGTGTCGTCGACGATCTTCATCAGCTCGGCTTCCTGCGCGGCCTTGGTGTCCTTGGTCACGGGCAGGTAGATAAAGCGGATGCCCTCGCGCTCGGCCATGGGCCGCAGGTCGAGGTGGTTGGAGACGATGGCGGTGATGGTCATGTCCATCTCGCCCTTGTGGTAGCGGTAGAGCAGGTCGGTGAGGCAGTGGTCGAACTTGCTCACCATCAGCAGCACGCGCATCGGCTCGCGGGTGTCGTACAGCGCCCACTGCATGTCGAAGGCCTGGGCGACGTCGGCGAAACCGGCGCGGATCTGTTCCAGGTCGCCGTCATGCCCATCGTTGAAACGGAACACGGCACGCATGAAGAAGCGACCGCTGAAGTCATCATCGAACTGCGCCATCTCCCCGATGTAGCACGCGTTGTCCGCCAGGTACGTGGTGACGGCAGCGACAATGCCGGACACCGCGGGACAAGTGACCTTGATGATGAAATGGTTTTTTTCGTGTTGCATGACACGTCCTCGGGATGATGGCGGCAGCTCATCGCATAGCGAAAAAACGTCAGAGGACAGCAGGCTCATTCCGTGAGCGCATTTTCTTGTGAGGAATAAAATATTCCTGAAGTGGCTTTATAGGGGAATGGGCGCAGGGCGTCTAGGGGTTTTGGGAAAGTTTTTTAACTGAGGGGAATTTTTATCGGGGAGGACGGCGTCGAACGCGGTCAAAAATGTGGGAGGGGGCTTGCCCCCGATGAGGGGGGTCAGTGAAAGATGCATTCACTGACACTCCCTCATCGGGGGCAAGCCCCCTCCCACAATTGGATCTCTGTGCTTCAGGTGTATCGCGAGTCCGGATTATTCTTTGTCGTTGCCGTAATTCATGATCGACAGCAGGCGAATCGGCACCCGCACCAATTCTTCCGGCCCATGGGGAATTTCGCCCTCGAACGTCAGGCTGTCGCCGGCTTCCATCCGATACAGCTGATTCCCATGCCGATAAATCAGCTCCCCTTCCAACAAGTGCAGAAACTCGGTCCCAGGGTGGGCAAAGGTCGGGAACTCCTCGCTGGCGTCATCCATGCTGACCATGTACGCCTCGAAGCTCTTCTTCGGCCCCCGGGTATGGTTGAGCAGATGGTAGGTATGCCCCTTTTCCGTCCCCCGGCGCACCACTTCCATGCCTTGGTCGGCCTTGACCAGCAAGGCACTGCCGTCCTGTTGATCGTATTCGGCGAACAATTTCGACAACGGCAGCCCAAGCACATCGCACAGGCGGCTGAGGGTGTCGAGGCTGGTGGAGACCTGGGCGTTTTCGATCTTGCTCAACATGCCCTGGCTGATATCGGCAATCTTCGCCACGTCGGACAGCTTCAGGTCCTGGGCCTGGCGCTGGCGTTTGATCTGCAAACCCAGGTATTGCTCCAGCTTGAGGCGGGGGGCGGTTTCGGTGGACATAGTCATCAGATCCTGCACGCTTTCCGTTCAGTAATATTAGTTTCGCACTAGGAAAGTGCAAGCAGCGGCGCTTGGCGGCCGTGCCCAGGCACGTATTCCCACGGGGAAAACAATTTTCCCATATATACAGCACAAAAGCGCTTTCACCGGCACTTCAATCGGCCGCTCGCGAATCTGGCAAGGGTATTGCATTCCTGTGGAGAAACTAACTTTCTTTTTAGGAATAAAAAGACAGTCCAGGCCCACCCACACGGTTTTGCCTTTCGCGAGGAGTGACACGCAATGTTGCCAGCAGAAACCCAGCGCATCATCGACAAGTACGGCATCAAGTACGTGCTTGCGCAGTTTGTGGATATACACGGTGCGGCCAAGACCAAGTCGGTGCCGATTTGCGGGCTCAAGACGGTGGCCGAAGAGGGCGCCGGGTTTGCCGGGTTTGCCATCAGCGGCATGGGCATGGAACCCCACGGCCCGGACTTCATGGCGCGGGGTGACCTGTCCACGCTGACCCCGGTGCCCTGGCAGCCGGGTTACGGGCGCGTGGTGTGCGTCGGGCATGTCGACGGCAAGCCCCATCCCTTTGATAGCCGCTACGTGCTGCAGCAGCAGGTGCAGCGCCTGCAGGACAAGGGCTGGACGCTGAACACCGGCCTGGAACCCGAATTCAACCTGATGCGCCGCGACGAGCAGGGCAAGCTGCAACTGGTCGACCCCAGCGACAACCTCGACAAGCCCTGCTACGACTACAAGGGCCTGTCGCGCTCGCGGGTATTCCTGGAACGCCTGACCGAAGCCTTGCAGGCGGTGGATTTCGAGGTCTATCAGATCGACCACGAAGACGCCAACGGCCAGTTCGAGATCAACTACACCTACAGCGACGCCCTGACCTCGGCCGACCGTTTCACCTTCTTCCGCATGGCCGCCGGCGAGATCGCCAATGACCTGGGCATGATCTGTTCCTTCATGCCCAAGCCCGACCCGAAACGCGCCGGCAACGGCATGCACTTTCACCTGTCGATCAGCAGCGCCGAGAACAAGAACCTGTTCCACGACGCCAGCGACCCGAGCGGCATGGGCCTGTCGAAGCTGGCCTATCACTTCGCCGCCGGCCTGCTCGCCCATGGCCCGGCGCTGTGTGCGTTCGCCGCGCCCACCGTCAACTCCTACAAGCGCCTGGTGGTGGGCCACTCGCTGTCCGGCGCCACCTGGGCCCCGGCGTTTATCGCGTTTGGCGCCAACAACCGTTCGGCCATGGTGCGCGTGCCTTACGGCCGCCTGGAGTTCCGCCTGCCGGATGCCGGCTGCAACCCTTACCTGGTCAGCGCCGCGATCATCGCGGCGGGCCTGGACGGTATCGATCGCCAGCTGGAAATCGACCACGTCTGCAATGAAAACCTCTACAGCCTGAGCCTGGAACAGATTGCCGAGCGCGGCATCAAGACCTTGCCGCAATCCCTCAAGGAAGCCTGCGACGCGCTGGAAGCCGACCCGCTGTTCGCCGAGGTGCTCGGCCCGCAGATCGTGGGTGAGTTCATCAAACTCAAGCGCATGGAGTGGGTGGAATACAGCCGCCATGTGAGCGACTGGGAAGTCCAGCGCTATACCGAATTTTTCTGACACCGTGTGACGGAGACTTGATATGTGTGGAATCGTAGGTCTGTACCTGAAAAACCCCCGGCTGGAACCCCAGCTCGGCCAGCTGTTTGAACCGATGTTGCAGGCTATGACCGACCGTGGCCCGGACAGTGCGGGCTTTGCCATCTACGGTGATGAAGTCGCTGACGGCTGGGTCAAGCTGACCCTGCAAGCAACCACCGAGGCCTTCGACTGGAAAGCCCTGATGGGCGAGCTGGAAGGGCGGCTGGGCTGTTCGCTGGACTGGTTTCAGAACGCCAGCGCCGCCGTGTTGAAGGTCCACGCCGACGAAGCCCCGGTGCGCCTGGCCCTGGCCGAACTGGCGCCGAGCGTGCGCGTCATGAGCGCCGGGCAGAGCATCGAGATCCTCAAGGGCATGGGCCTGCCCCAGGAGATTTCCCAGCGCTTCGGCCTGGCGAGCATGCAGGGCAGCCACATCATCGGCCACACCCGCATGGCCACCGAAAGCGCGGTGACCATGGAAGGCAGCCACCCGTTTTCCACCGGTGCCGACCTGTGCCTGGTGCATAACGGTTCGCTGTCGAACCACTTCCGCCTGCGCCAGGAACTCAAGCGCGAAGGCATCCATTTCGAAACCGACAACGACACCGAAGTCGCCGCCGGCTACCTGACCTGGCGCCTGCAACAGGGCGACTCGCTCAAAGACGCGCTGGACCACGCCCTGGAAGACCTCGACGGCTTCTTCACCTTCGCCATCGGCACGCGCAACGGTTTTGCGGTGATCCGCGATCCGATCGCGTGCAAGCCGGCGATCCTCGCCGAGACCGACGACTACGTCGCCATGGCCTCCGAGTACCAGGCGCTGTCGAGCCTGCCAGGCATCGAGAATGCCCGCATCTGGGAGCCCGCACCGGCCACTTTGTACATCTGGGAACGCCAGTCAGCTTAAGGAGCGCACACATGAAAACCATCGACCTTTCCACCGCGACCGTGCGTGACCTCAACCAGGCGCTGCACGCCCAGGCCATCGACAACGAGTGGCGCGTCACCCACTCCAACGGCAAGCACAACCTTGCGGTGGGGGTGAATCAGGCGGTGTCCATCGATATCGAAGGCCACGCCGGCTACTACTGCGCGGGCATGAACCAACAGGCGTCGATCACCGTACACGGCAACGTCGGCGTGGGCTGCGCCGAGAACATGATGTCTGGTTCTGTGCGCGTCAAAGGCAGCGCGTCCCAGGCGGCCGGGGCCACGGCCCATGGCGGCTTGCTGGTGATCGAAGGCGACGCGGGGGCACGTTGCGGGATTTCCATGAAAGGCATCGACATCGTGGTCGGCGGCAGCATCGGCCACATGAGCTGCTTCATGGGCCAGGCCGGGCGTCTGGTCGTCTGCGGCGATGCCGGCGATGCGCTGGGCGATTCGCTGTACGAGACCCACATCTACGTGAAGGGCACGGTCGAGTCGCTGGGCTCCGATTGCGTCGAAAAAGAGATGCGCAGCGAGCACCTGCAAGAGCTGCAGGAGCTGCTCGATCGCGCCGGTTTCGCCCACCGCGCGGCGGATTTCAAGCGCTACGGCTCGGCCCGCCAGCTGTACAACTTCAAAGTCGACAACGCCTCCGCGTACTGAACCAGGAGCTACACCATGAGTGAAAAAAACCCTCCAGTGTTGCGCGAGTCGGCCACCTTCGACCGCCTGACCATCCAGGAAATCCAGCGTGCCGCCGAAACCGGCATCTACGACATTCGCGGCGGCGGTACCAAGCGCAAGTTGCCGCACTTCGATGACTTGCTGCTGCTGGGCGCCAGCGTGTCGCGTTACCCGCTGGAAGGCTATCGCGAGAAGTGCGGCACCGATGTGATCCTCGGCAACCGCTTCGCCAAGAAGCCGATCCACCTGAAGATCCCGGTGACCATCGCCGGCATGAGTTTCGGTGCGTTGTCGGCCAACGCCAAGGAAGCCCTGGGCCGTGGCGCGAGCATCGCCGGCACCAGCACCACCACCGGTGACGGCGGCATGACCCCGGAAGAGCGCGGCCAGTCGCGGCACCTGGTGTACCAGTACCTGCCGTCGCGCTACGGCATGAACCCCGATGACCTGCGCAAGGCCGACGCCATCGAGATCGTCCTCGGCCAGGGCGCCAAGCCCGGCGGTGGCGGCATGTTGCTGGGCATGAAGGTCACCGAACGCGTGGCCGGCATGCGTACCTTGCCGATCGGCGTGGACCAGCGCAGCGCCTGCCGCCACCCGGACTGGACCGGTCCGGACGACTTGGCGATCAAGATTGCCGAGTTGCGCGAAATCACCGATTGGGAAAAACCGATCTACGTGAAAATCGGCGCCAGCCGGCCGTATTACGACGTGAAGCTGGCGGTCAAGGCCGGTGCCGATGTGATCGTGCTCGACGGCATGCAGGGTGGCACTGCGGCGACCCAGGAAGTGTTTATCGAACACGTCGGCATCCCGATTTTGTCGGCGATCCCGCAAGCGGTACAGGCTTTGCAAGAGATGGGCATGCACCGCAAGGTCCAGTTGATTGTGTCGGGCGGGATTCGCAACGGCGCCGATGTGGCCAAGGCCATGGCGATGGGCGCGGATGCGGTGGCCATCGGCACGGCGGCGTTGATTGCCCTGGGCGACAACCACCCACGGCTGGACGCGGAACTGAAAAAGATCGGCTCGGCCGCCGGCTTCTACGACGACTGGCAGAACGGCCGCGACCCGGCCGGCATCACCACCCAGGACCCGGAGCTGTCGAAACGCCTGGACCCGGTGGAAGGCGGGCGTCGTTTGGCCAACTACCTGCGGGTGATGGTGTTGGAGGCCCAGACTATGGCCCGTGCGTGCGGCAAGTCGCACCTGCACAACCTCGACCCCGAGGACCTGGTGGCGCTGACGGTGGAGTCGGCCGCCATGGCCCGGGTGCCGTTGGCGGGGACCCGTTGGATACCGGGTTCCGGTTACTGAGTGACGAGCCGGCTTGCCGGCTGCTACGGCGTTCCACCCCTGTAGGAGCGAGCCTGCTCGCGAAGGTCGTTAACGATAACGCGGGCATCCTGGATGACCGCGTTGCCTG
>NZ_JALJRR010000059.1:0-4106 GCF_024519615.1 Pseudomonas sp. Pse79 | reverse complement strand
CTTGATCATCCACGCAGGCCACTGGTTTGCCGAAGGATTTGTAATGCCCCGACAAAACCTCACCGCCAAACGGGTGCAGTGGGTCGCCCATGCGTACGAGAGGCAGCATCAAACCACCTCGCGCTCAAGTTCGAAAAGACTGCCCGCCTCGCGCAACATGGCGCTGGTCCGCTCAATCCGTTGCCGATAATCGTCCAGCGCGATCTGGCGCTTTAGCTCGGCCGCCACCTGCCCCACGTGAGCGGTCGGTTGCAGGAGCTTCTCGGCACCCGCCAAGAACGGCAACGCCACGCCCCGCGCCTTGTCGATGACCTGATAACCGATGGTCGCCCCACCGATGCCGACGGCCAATCCACCCAGCCCTCCCGCCACGCCTTTTCGCTTGATACCGTATACCGTCGCCCCGGCTATCATCGCCACACCCAACACTCGGCCGGCTACCACCACCGGCGAAAGATACCGACTGTTGTCGTTGCCGAAATAAGTCATGCGGTAAAAGAAATAACCCGCCCACATTTCCCGCGTTTTCAAGGCGTCGTGCATGAACCAGGCCCGCGAGTCGTGAATCTGATCATCGAACAACGCTACCAGCAACGCCATTTGCGGGTCTGCGCTGGGGGTGCCGCGAGCGTCCCGAAACAGTAGCTTGCAGCGCTGCTCACCCGCCGCCTTGATGGCGGCGTGATCCTGGGTCTCATCATCGGAATTGAGCAGATATATCGCGTCGCGCAACAACACGTCGGTGATAGTGCCTGCCAGGCTGCTTTGCTCACGCTTCTGCCCGAGGTAGTCGCTCTTGAATTCGGCAGCGGCCTGGCTGAGCTGGGTCTGGTCGACCTGCGGCTCATAGATCGGCGGGCCGGGGTAGTTCGTCGCAGCTTCGGGGGTTTTCAGCCGCAGGTTCGCGAGATTTTTTTTATGTTGGTCGTAAGCCTTGCGCTCCTCACTGGCCTGATAAGTCGTAGTTTCCCTGGCCTGACTGAAAAAAGGCTGATGTTTGTAGCTGTCGTTACCGCCGTCGCGATCATTGGCAAACCGGCCTATGCGCCAACCGGTGATCCAGCCCAGTTGATCGGCCAGTACGTCTTCCACGGGCGCATTCAGCCGCAGTGGCTGGTAGAGCCAAGGGGAGTCATGGGTGGGTTCGTCGGCGTTGATGCCGGGTAGGGTTTTGCGCCAGGCGTTGAAGCGTTCGGATACCAAACGATCTATATCAAACTCCGTGATGTTAGCCTCCGACATAACGCGCCACGACTTCTCTAACTGCAATGTTTTTGGCAATACTAATTCCGGCACCTGCAGGGGGGCACCAGCAGCGAAGGCAGCTGCATAAAGGTCATGCAAAACGACCTGCGAAACCAATTCCTGAGTACCGCCGCGGGCCTTACCTTGGTCGTTTTGCGGATAACCGCCGCCAACATCGGAATGCACACCGGGATACACCACTTCATAGGTGTTGTCCGGGTATTGGCCATCCTCGTTACGGATCGAGTCGAGCGGGAAACACGAGCGCTGCTCGAAGCCTGCGACAAAATGTCGGCAACACTTGACCAGGCCAGGAAAACGCTGGGCATCCGGGATGAGTTGGGTATCATCGGCCCAATCCATATGCCCGGCGAAAAAAGGTGCCGCATGGGCGATGCCCACCGAAGCAACGGTGTCCAGTAACCCGAGAAATTCGACACTTACCGGCAAGCCAATCAGACATTGCAAGGGCTGTTCGGCCCCCGTCGGTGTATCGAACAACTGGCTTAGCCAAGTGACAAAAGTGCGTGCTTCTGCCGCTCCGCGCGAGAAACCGTACACATACAATTTGACCGCCAGTACGCGGGGCTTGGCCAACTCTACTCGCGCCTGCAAGGGCTCGAGCAACTGGCTCATCGTTCGCCGTCGATTGCCCAGACCCAGGCCGCTCATCAGTGGTGCTTTCCAGTTGCTCATGGCCTCGACGGCACGCTTCCTTTCAGCGTTAGACACATCCTGATCGGCCAAAGCTGACTTCAGAGCATGTGCCAAAGAAACCAGCGCCCAGTTGATTCGATCTTCACCACCCGTTGCATATTTCAATCCACCCTCGCTGTAGTCCAACTCACCTATCTCCGGAAAAGCGGTTCCAACTCCCGGCATGTAATAAGAGAAATAGCCATTTTTTTCTGCAGCTTCGCCTCTCAGGGCAGCATGAAAGAGCTTGGCAACATTGCTGGGGTGTTTTTTCTTGGTGTCGTTATTATCGTTATTATTAGTACCGTCGAAAAACAGACTAATATGGAGGCTATGGCAACACTCAAAATACTGCTTCCGCCCATTACGATTGACCAGTTGACGAAATCGATTTTCCTCTGCGGTCTGCATCTCATAATTAGCAACCACCTGGGTGATATCACAAGGCAGACGCCCTTCCGAGGGGAACCCTGGCGGCGCCCAAACAGCTGCCTTTGAAATTTTTTTCATTTCGGACATACAACTGGCTCCTGTAGACCCTTAGGAACTTTAATCGGATAATTTGATGAGCCATGAGCCCAACATGAAGTAGTCACCTCCACCTGATTACAAGTTAAGAAATGGACCTTAAGATCGCAGGACTCCGTACCAAACCACTGCGGAATATCCACTACTACTCTGTTACGCTGGTAATTTTCTCTATGCTTAGCTTGGGACAATCGGTATCCATCAGTACCTAGAGGAGGCCACTTTGAATATGCATACGGATCAGGATCAACCTCCCACTCGATCGTGGCTTTCAAACCAGGCCTCCATACAACTGGCATAATAATGCAACACGACCGCCCACCTCCTCCGTCTGCCCGATAACCATTCACCGAGAGCCAGTTGATAGCCCCCGTAGTATGGTTAATCGCTTGTATATTTCCTCCCACCATCTGACTATCCGCGGAGGAACACCCGAACAACATCAAGCCCAAAAAAACAGATAAACATTTAAATAGCTCTTTCCAAACTATAAACCTCATAACACCCCCTCTCAAACAGCATCAGGCTTATACGCCAAGCTCATCAACCCTACACACAGCCAGGAAGTTTTCATCACGCAGATATCCGACACACTAATAATCTCTGATAACTTTATTTTGATGATCGTTACACAACATCACGGTATCGAACAAAAAAAACCTACCAGCATGCTGAACATGGCAAACTCTCTCAAAGCAATTTTTTAAATAATTTCCCGATCTTGCGGGCACGTCGAACAGTCGATACGCCTTCATAGCTCATGATTTCCTCTTTACGTACTCAGTCAAACTCCCAAAGTAGTTTTCCTGACTAGCCTGTACGGTGACCGAATACAAAGTAGCGAAACGCTGTTCCTGGCTGGTTTCCAAGTAATTAAAGTTCCCACCATCCAGCAGTTTCTGTGCATCACTGATACAACCAATCAGTTCACATTGCTGATCATCAAGGTCGATCCAGGTCGGTATTGCGATAGTATTTTTCTGCGGCTGCGCAATACCCTCTATCCACTGCGACTGATCATCCCGATCCAGCCAACCCCAGTAGCACGCAACTTTTAAGTATTCGACGCGCTGGACGTCTGTCAGGATCGAAGACATCAACAAGGGAAAGATTCGTGGGTCGTAATAACGCAACAAACCAGACTCCCCACCCCACTTCATTTGCGACAGGGCTTGCAGTGCATGACTCAATGACTTGAACGATAACGGTGAGATCACCACCAGCAAGCGAGCATCGGTGGCGCAGTGGATCATCAGTTCTTCCAGCCAGGCTTTGTGTTGCCAATGTGCCAAATCAAGACGCATTAACAGCGGTGCCTGATCCAGCAAGTTCTCTTCCGGAGTACCGCTAAATAATGAAAACCACGGGACTTCAGGCCTCAACGTCTTCAGCGCGGGTACAGCACAGTTGTTCCAATCCGATTGGTCGAGCAGCAAGTCGACCTGTAGTAGACCCAGGCTGGCACATACCTGCTCGATCTGATCTTGCCATTCCGTTGGTGTTGCCATCTTCATATTCCCCATCAACCTTCGCGCATAAGTAAACCGACCGCATTTTTCCGAGCCTTTTCCAGGCACGCCTTGCACACCGACTGCGGCAACTCACGCAAAGGAAAGCGCTGGCTGGTCGTGGTTTCC
>NZ_JALJRR010000058.1:0-4577 GCF_024519615.1 Pseudomonas sp. Pse79 | reverse complement strand
TTGTCGGGGCATTACAAATCCTTCGGCAAACCAGTGGCCTGCGTGGATGATCAAGTTCGCTGCAACCTGCATGGCATTACGCACATTATCGAAGGCGCTTCGGGTTCAACCATGGACGGCAAGCCTGTGGCGCTGCACGGCCATCGTTGCGCGTGTGGTTGCCAGTTGGTCAGCACCCTGCCGGCCACTTCAATGGTGGTTGCGCCATGAACCGTCCGCCTGAGTACCCCGACGTTATCGAACCGGGCGAGCCGCGTTGGCGCAGTTGGTGGTTGGGGTTGGCACTGCCGTGGGGAGTGCAGTCGGCCGTTTTGCTGATGCTGTGGCCCCAGGAGCAACCGCGCCTGGAATGGTGGCTGTGGAGCGCGGTGCTGCCGCTGTGCTGGGCGCTGATTTTGGCGGTGCGTGTGTTGGTGTGGCAGATCGAGCTGTTCAACCGCAAGGTGTATCTGCGCGCGCTGGAGGCCGCCATACAGGCTTGGTGGCAACGGCGCTCGCTGGGTTTACCGGTGCAGGATGTGTTGTTGCTCGGCCCGGCGGGTGACATGCAAGAAGACTACCTGAACTTGATGACAAGCGTCTCGCCACCCTTGGCGATACCCGGCGCTACACAGCCCATGTTGCGTTGCCCACTGTCGCTGAGCTTGATCAGCGAGCGTGAACCTGCACTGGCACGGCATCTCACCCGTTTAACCTTGGCCCTCCCGGGGTTGTCCGAGTGCTGGCCACAGCTGCGGGCAATTGCCTGGGTGGGGGATGAGAGCGGCCAGGCTGCTTTCGTTGAGGCGTTGGTCCGGGCGGGAGTGGTGTTGCCCGAGGCCCGTTTGCTGCTACAGAACCTGACTGATTTGGATGACCTGATCGATACCTTCCATCGCGATTGCCGTGGCGAGGACGACTGGTTGTTGTGCGCCGGCGTAGCGTCGGTGGCAAGTGCCGAAGAGGGCGAGCTGGGGGGTGAAGCGGGTTTCTTCTGGCGAGTGAGCTGGCAGGGGCGGCAGTTGGTGCATCGCGGTGAATACCTTGCAAGCCAGTCGCCCGTCGAGCTGTGTGCACAGATGCAGCGTTACGCCGGACTGCAATCTGCGCCGACCACCTGCCTGGCACTGGATCGAGCCAGCCAGGCTGCGTTTGTAGAGGGCGGTTGGTCGACGGTCGAACATCAACTGGCCGGGCAATGGGGCGTGCTGGCGCACCTGGCGCCGTTTATCGGGATGTCCCTGGCATTGCTGCAAGCGGGGGCGGCGGGTCAGCCCTGTGGTTGGCTGAGCCAGGATGGAAACCAACGATTGGCGATTGGAGTGGCGGTGCCTTATGGCAACAGTTAAGGACGTGGGTAAGGGCTCGTTGGTTCGTGTGGGGTTGGGCTATCTGCTGATCATGACGCTGCTGGTACTGCTCGGTGGTCTGTTGTATGGCTTGTGCAGCGGCTATCTGGGCTGGCCGAAAATGCCGCTCAAGCAATTGCTGCTGTGGGGGCTGGGGGTGTGGTTCGCGCTCTGCTGGTTCTGCCCGGTCATTTTGCTGGCCTGGGATCGTCTGGCGCTTCGCCAGGCACAGCAGGTCGTGAGGGCAGTCACCGAAACGCCGAACTCGCGATTGACCCGGGAACCCGCGTCGCCAGATGCGGTAAAAGTGCGCGAGCACCTACGCGAGCACTACGGCCTCTTCTGGCGCCACAAAACCCGCCTGCTGCTCATCATCGGCGAATCCACCGAAATCGAAGCCATCGCCCCCACCCTGGCCGCTCACCAATGGCTCGAAGGCCAAGGCACTGTCCTGCTGTGGGGCGGCAGTGCGCAGGCCGCGCTGGATCAATCATTCCCTGAGCGCTGGAGTGGGCTGAGCCGCTGGCGTGCGTTGGACGGGGTCGTCTGGGCGCTGAACGAAACCCAGGCCGCCGACGATGTCGCGATGGGCAAAGGTGTACGCCAGGTGCAGCGCCTTGCCCGTGACCTGCGCTGGCAGTTGCCGTTATCCCTCTGGCAGGTCTGCGGCAGTGCGTGGGCGCAGGACACGCGCAAAGCGCAGCCGGTGGGCTGTCAGTTGCCCGCACGCTTCTCGGCGGCGGCGTTGGACGCCGCGCTGAATCGTTTGCTGGAGCCTTTGCGTCGCGCGGGTTTGGCGCAGATGAACGCGGTGATGAAGGATGATTTTCTGCTGCGTCTGTCGCGAGATTTAAAGGGCGAGGGCATTGATCGTTGGCGTCACACCTTGGCGCATCTGGCCGGCGAATTTGCCCGTGGCGTGCCGTTGCGGGGGGTGTGGTTCAGCCTGCCGGTACAGCGCTCGCCGCATGATCAACAACAGGCGTGGTCGGTGGCCCCGGTGTGGCACGGCGTACTCGGCGATAACGCCCGTGGCCGCCGGCTGGGTTGGAGCATGCCGCGAGTTGGCTACGCGCTGGTGCTGGGTTTGGCGACGTTATGGGGAGCAGGACTGCTGCTGTCATTCATCAGCAACCGCACGCAGATCGCCCAGTTACACAGCTCGTTGTCGACCTTGCAACGCGCATCACAAGGCGACGAACAGCTCCTGGCCCTCCATGAACTGGTCCGCGAATTGGCGCGCCTGGATGATCGCGTTCAAGGCGGCGCTCCGTGGTATCAGCGCTTCGGCCTGAATCAAAACCCAGTGCTGCTTGAAACCGTGTGGCCGCGCTACGTCGAAGCCAACAACCGCCTGATCCGTGACCCGGCCGTCGCCGCTTTACGCCAGCAGCTCACGGCCCTGGTCAAGCTGGCCCCGGACAATCCCGAGCGCGCCGAACGCGCCCGTGCTGCCTACGACCAGCTCAAGGCCTACCTGATGATGGCGCGTCCGGCAAAAGCCGACGCCAGTCTGCTGGTGAAAACCCTCGGCGAAGTCGAGCCTTCACGCGCGGGCCTCTGGCAAGCCCTGGGCCCCACTCTGTGGCAGTTTTACGCTGAACACCTGGCCGCCAATCCAACTTGGCGCATCGACACCGACGCGCGGCTGGTCGCGCAAGTCCGGCAGGTCCTGCTCGGCCAACTGGGTCAGCGCAATGCCGAAGCCAATCTGTACCAACAACTGCTCGATGACGCCGCCCATCACTACCCGGCCCTGGGCCTGCCGCAACTGGTCGGCGACACCGACGCCCAGGCCCTGTTCACCACCGAGGCCAGCGTGCCCGGCGTGTTCACCCGCCAGGCCTGGGAAGGCTCGGTGCGCCACGCCATCGATGCGATCGCCGAGGCGCGCCGCGAGGAAATCGATTGGGTGCTCAGCGACCAACCTGCCGATGTCGACACCCGCCTGAGCCCTGACCAACTGCGCAACCGCCTCACCGAACGCTACTTCCAGGACTACGCCAGCGCCTGGCAGGATCTGCTCAACAGCCTGCGCTGGCAGCAGGCCGCGAGTTTCGATGAGTCAATCGACCAATTGACGCTGATGAGCGACGTGCGCCAATCGCCCTTGATCGCGCTGCTGAACAGCGTGGCCTACCAGGCGCAGGCGGGCAGCCGACCCCAGGCCCTGGCCGACTCGCTGGTGCAGTCTGCGCAAAAGCTGATCGGGCCGGACAAGGCTCCAGCGATCGAACCGTTGGCCCAGGCCGCCACGGGGCCGCTGGCGGCGACCTTCGGCCCGTTATTGGCGCTGCTGGACAAGTCCAACACGGACGGCCTCAGTCTCCCGGCCTTCCTCACCCGCGTGACACGGGTGCGTTTGAAACTGCAGCAGATCAGCACCGCGCCCGACCCGCTGGAAATGACCCAGGCCCTGGCACAAAGCGTGTTTCAAGGCCGCAGCATCGACCTCACCGACACCCAATCCTATGGCGCCCTGCTGGCCGCCAGCCTGGGCGCGGAGTGGGGCGGGGCGGCGCAGACGCTGTTCGTGCAGCCGCTGGAACAGGCCTGGCAACGCGTGTTGCAACCGTCCGCCGCGGGCCTCAACAGCCACTGGCAGCGCTCGATCGTCAGCCATTGGAACGCCGCCTTCGCCAGCCGCTACCCGTTTGCCGCCACCACCAGCGACGCCTCGTTGCCGATGTTGGGGCAGATGATCCGCGCGGACTCCGGGCGCATCGCACAGTTTTTACAGCAGCAATTGAGCGGCGTGCTGCGCAAGGAAGGTAGCCGTTGGGTAGCCGATCCGCGCCATAGCCAAGGCCTGCGTTTCGACCCACGGTTTCTGAGCGCGATCAATCAACTGAGCGAACTGGCCGATGTGCTCTACACCGACGGCGGCATGGGGCTGAGCTTTGAACTGCAAGGCAAACCCGTGCGCGACGTGGTGCAAACCACCTTCATCCTCAACGGCGACCGGCACCAGTACTTCAACCAGAAAGAAAACTGGCAGCGTTTCAACTGGCCGGGGCGCAGCGACTATCCCGGCGTGAGCCTCAGCTGGACCAGCGTGCATGCCGGCGAGCGGCTGTTTGGCGACTACCCCGGCACCTGGGGCCTGATCCGCCTGCTGGAAAACGCCCAGGTCACGCCATTGGACGACGGCAACAGCCGCTACCGCCTGGCCCTCAAGGCGCCCGACGGCCTGAACCTGACGTGGCACCTGCGCACCGAACTGGATGCGGGGCCGCTGGCGTTGCTCAA
>NZ_JALJRR010000057.1:0-4605 GCF_024519615.1 Pseudomonas sp. Pse79 | reverse complement strand
CTTGATCATCCACGCAGGCCACTGGTTTGCCGAAGGATTTGTAATGCCCCGACAACACCTCACCGCCAAACGGGTGCAGTGGGTCGCCCATGCGTACCAGGGGCATCATGACACCAGCTCCTTAACCTGCTCGACCAACCCGCCAGTGCGTTTCAGATAGTCCAACATGTTCTGCCTGCGCAGGGCCTCTTCACCCTCGATAATGGCTTGCGTTTGCTGCGCCACCACCTCACCGATCGCGAAGGTCGGTTGCAGGATTTTCTCCGCCCCTGGCAGGAAAGGCTCCACTTTGCCACTGACGACATCGATCACCTGGTAGCCCACTGACGCACCAGCCAACGTGCCTGCCAGGCCTTTCCAGCCATGACGACGGATGCTGTACACCCCGCCCAGTACCAATGCGATGCCCACCACACGCCCGGCCACCACCACCGGGGTCATGCGCTTGTTGGTTTCATCGCCGAAATACACCATGCGGTAACGAAAATAATCCCCCCACAACTCCCGTGAACTCGTAGCGTCGTGCATAAACCAGGCACGCGAGTCATGCATCTGGTCGTCAAACAGCGCGACCAGTGCAGCTTTCTGCGGCGAATCGCTGACGCGAAACTTATTGCTGTTGTTCCCGAGCTCAACAAACAGCTCCTTGGCGCGCATTTCACCCTCGGCCTTGATCCGCTCATACTCCTGCTGCTCGTCGTCGTCATTGAGCAGGTACACCGTGTCCCTAAGCGCCACATCGACGACCCAGCCTGCCACGCTGGTCTGATCGCGCCGCCAACCTTGGTAGTCGTGTTCGAACTCCACAGCAGCCTCGCGGATCTGCTGCTGATCCCTTACCGGTTCGTAAGCCGGCGGGCTGGCCGTTCCCAACAGAAGCTGTGCTTCGTTCTCCTGACCCCGGGCCGCCTTGCGCTTTTCTTTGGCGATGGCTATCTCAGCCTCACGTTTGGCTTTTTGCGCCGCTTCCAGCGATGCATTGGTCTGTGTGGCTTGGCCGTAAAAAGGTTGATTGACGTAACTGCCACGGGCCAGACGCTCGATGCGCCAGCCAGTGAGCCAGGCCAATTGCGCGGCCATGGCGTCTTCGAGGGAGTGGCCCAGGCGTAGGGATGGGCCGTTAGACGGGGTTGGCGGGGTGGTTTCTTCGGTTAGGCCCAGGGTGTTGCGCCAGGCGTTGAAGCGGTCGATGAGCTGATCATCTAACGCAAACTCTTTTAAGTTGTCTGTCGACATGGTGCGCGCCCGCTGAATCTGACGCAGTTTATCCGGCAGCACCGCCTCAGGTACCGTCAACGGCGCACCGGCCGCAAAGGCCTCCGCATACAGGTCATGCAGCACAATCTGCGATAGCAACTCGCCCGAACCGCCTCGGGCCTTGCCCTGATCCCCAGGTGGGTAACCGCCGCCCACATCCGAATGCACACCGGGGTAGACCACCTCCCGGGCATAAGGGGGATAAAGGCCATCTGCATAACGGATCGAGTCCAACGGGAAGCACAAGCGCTGCTCATGGGCCGCGACAAAATGCCGGCAGACCTTGATCCACTCGGGGAATGCCTTGACATCGGGTAACTTCTGAGTGCCATCGGCCCAGTCCATATGCCCGTCGGCAAAGGGCGCGGCATGGGCGCTGCCCACCGAAGCCACGGTGTCGAGCAAGCCAAGAAACTCGATGGTCAACGGCAGTCCCAATAATGCCTGCTCTGGGTGTTCGGCCCCTTGCGGGGTATCGAACAGCTCACTCAACCAGGTAACGAAGGTCCGAGCCTCGGCCGCCCCACGGGAAAAACCATAGACGAACAGCTTGATCGCCAGCACCTTGGGCTGCACGGTCGCGACCCTGGTCCGCAAGGGCTCCAGCAGCGAGGCCATGACCTGGCGCCGGCTGCTTTTACCCTGCGCAGTCAGCGGCCAGGTGGTGGCCATGGCTTTGAGCTTGGCCTGGGCGACTGGCAGATCCAACCCCTGCTTGTTGTTCAGGGCGAAGGACAGCGCATCGGCAATTTGCAATAGCCCCCAATTAACCCGGTCCTCCCCTCGATTGGCGAAGGCCAACCCGCGCATGCTGAAGTCCAGCTCGCCAATTTCAGGAAAGGGGGTGCCCACACCGGGGATGTAATAACGAAAATAGCCACTTTCCGGCTGCTCCAGAGTGGCGTGGTAGAGCCGAGCGATATTGGTCGGATGGGGCGGCGTGGCCTTATGGGTGTCGTAGGGTTCGTTGTTGTTAGTACCGTCAAAGAACAAGCTGATATGCAAGCTATGTGCGCAGGTAGAAGCACCACGTAAACCACGCAGGGCATTCAACTCTTGGCGGTACTGTTCCACCTCGATCATTTGTAGATCGTAGTTGGCACTTACGCTCTGCAAATCGCTGGGCAAGCGCCTTTTCTTGGGAAATATGGCCGGCACATAAACCGACTCAGCGTTCTTCACTTCGGACATACGACTGGCTCCTTCATTTCCAATGGTTCCTTGATGGGGCTATTGGGTGATGGATAGCGCCAACAAGACGTGGAGACCTTGACTTGATTGCAGGGTAAAAAATGCACTTCCAACGCACACAATCTGCCCTCATAAGGAGGGAGCTCTACTATGGTGCTATATCTCCCATAGTTTGCCTCATGCCTAGCCAACGCAACCTCATCAAAATTAAATCCATCAGGTTTACGCTTAATTTTTTCGTAAGGGCTCGGATCAGTTTCCCACTCCACTTCAAGTTTCAAGCCTGGCTGCCATTGCCTTGGCAACATCGCACAGCACATCCCACCACCATAACCATGCGGAGATATATTGGCGCCACCATAGCCATTCACCGAAAAGTAATTAATGGCCGCTGACGTGTGGTTCACTCCATTCAAATTACCCGCTAAAAACTTGGAGTCCCCCACCGAGCACCCAGCCAGTAACAAAAGCAAACAACCGCCCAACCATCGGCACATAGCACTGCCTTCTAAATAGTTCATCTCATGCTCCTTATTCACACTTAAGCTCTGTAAGAAAAATACCTGCGCCAAACCTCTTTCATTCAGAACCTCCGGCGACTCACTGGATAAACATCCTTTCTTGGAAAAGTCAGACACATAAACCGATTCGGCGCTCTTCACTTCGGACATATGGCTGGTTCATTCATTTCCAATGGTTCCTTGATGGGGCTATTGGGTGATGGATAGCGCCAACAGGAGGTGGATACCTTGACTTGATTACAGGGTAAAAAATGCACTTCCAACGCACACAATCTATCCTCATAAGGAGGAAGCTCTACTATGGCGCTGTGTTGTTGGTAGTTGGTTTTATGTTTAGCCATAAAAGTTCGAAATGCATCCGAACCTAAAGGCGGAGATTTTGCATAGGGGTTCGGATCAGTTTCCCACTCCACTTCAAGCTTCAAGCCTGTCTGCCACTGCCTTGGCAACATCGCACAGCACATCCCACCACCATAACCATGGGGAGATATATTGGCGCCACCATAGCCATTCACCGAAAAGTGATTAATAGCCGCTGATGTGTGGTTCACTCCATTCAAATTACCCGCTAAAAACTTGGACTCCCCCACCGAGCATCCGGCGAGTAAAACAAGCAAACAACCGCCCACCCATTGGTACATAGCGCTGTTTTTTAAATAGCTCATCCTCTACCCCTATTCGCACCAAAGTCCGGCATGCCCCCCTGTATTGCTCAACAGACAACTAAGGCCTATCAGCTAGACAACATCCGCCCTACTCCAATGCAACTCTGCGTATAATTTCAAGTCACCAAAATAGTTTTCTTGACTGGCTTGCAGCACTACGCGATAACAACATGCAAAACACTGCTCATGGGAAAGTTCCGAAAACCTCGCCCTGGCAACTTCGAACAGATTCTGTGCGTCACTGATGCTGCCCAACCGGTCAAATTGAGCGTCAGCCAAGTTGATGGGAGGAAAGGTTTCAGCCAGGGGCTGATTCGACCGATAGGTACCAGGCTGCCAGACAGGCTGCTGGTCCCGGTTCAGCCAACTCCAGAACAGGGTCACGCGCAGAAATTGCTCTTTCTGTTCTGGGCTCAATACGCTGGCCAACACTTCGGGCATTACGCGGGGGTCATAGAAGCGCAGCAATCCCGACTGGCCTCCCCACTCAAGCTGCGAGAGCCCCTGAAGGGACTTAGCCAAAACATCAAACGGCATAGGTGAAATCAACAGCATGAGGCGTGGCAGATGCCCGACTTGCTCAATCAGTTCTTCCAGCCAGGCTTTGTGCCGCCAGTCGTCGAGGTTGATTCGCATCAAAATGGGCGCCTGCGTCAACAGTGCCTCTTCTGGTGTTGCACTGAATAAAGAAAACCAGCGCATGCCCGGTTCCATAAGGCGAAGGGCCGGCAATAGGGATACATCCCAGGCGGCTTGATCAACCACGACATCGACATGCCCCACGTTCGCGGAACCGCACAGGCTTTCTATTTGCTCGATCCAGCGTGTGTAGTGTTCTTGCATTTTTCTACCCTCAGTCGGTGGCGCGCATGACCGCGCCCGCTGCTTGCGTTTGAGCAATTTTCAGGCACTCTTCGCACACCGACTGCGGCAACTCACGCAAAGGAAAGCGCTGGCTGGTCGTGGTTTCC
>NZ_JALJRR010000056.1:0-4970 GCF_024519615.1 Pseudomonas sp. Pse79 | reverse complement strand
TGGACCACTACCTGCAGACCAACCCCCTGGGCCTCTTCTAACCCCGACTTGAAATACAACCCAATGTGGGAGGGGGCTTGCCCCCTCCCACATTTTGATCGGCGTACACCCGTTCCTGCACAGCAAGAGGGCTTTGCCTGTTGGATCACTACCTGCCGACCAACCCCCTGGGCCTCTTCTAACCTCGACTTGAAATGCAACCAACTGTGGGAGGGGGCTTGCCCCCGATAGCGGTGGCTCAGTTATGCATGTATTGGCTGACCCACTGCCATCGGGAGCAATCCCCCTCCCACATTTTTGATCGGTGTACATCTGCTACCAAGGCATGCTTCAGGCTCGTTCGAAAGTAGCATTCGCACCCCCATCCCCCCATGCATTAATGCCATTACCGGAATCTTCCGGCACAACAAGAGGATCGCCCCATGTGGACTAAACCCGCGTTTACCGACCTGCGTATCGGCTTTGAAGTGACCATGTACTTCGCCAGCCGCTGATTCACCCCCGGCCAGCCTCGCGCTGGCCGGGGTCGTTTGGGGAATGACTCTTTGGTCTGATTGCATTCGCGCGCGGATGGGTTAGTGTGGAGCGCATCTCTCAAAAATAATAAAAACAGGCTTTCCAATGAGCCCAAATCTCAGCCTTCTGCGTAAGTTCGTTTCGCCTGAAATCATCTTTGGTGCCGGCTGCCGGCACAACGTCGGTAATTACGCCAAGACCTTCGGTGCGCGCAAAGTGCTGGTGGTCAGCGACCCCGGTGTGATCGCCGCCGGCTGGGTCGCCGACGTGGAAGCCAGCCTGCAGGCCATCGGCATCGATTACTGCCTGTACAGCGGCGTCTCACCCAACCCCCGCGTCGAAGAAGTCATGCTCGGTGCCGAGGTGTACCGCGACAACCATTGCGACGTGATCGTGGCCATCGGCGGCGGCAGCCCGATGGACTGCGGCAAGGCCATCGGCATCGTGGTCGCCCATGGGCGCAACATCCTCGAATTCGAAGGCGTGGACACCATTCGCGTGCCCAGCCCCCCGCTGATCCTGATCCCCACCACCGCCGGCACTTCGGCGGATGTCTCGCAGTTCGTGATCATTTCCAACCAGCAGGAGCGCATGAAGTTCTCCATTGTCAGCAAGGCGGTGGTGCCGGACGTGTCGCTGATCGACCCGGAAACCACGGCGAGCATGGACCCGTTCCTGTCCGCCTGCACCGGCATCGATGCGCTGGTGCATGCGATCGAGGCGTTCGTCTCCACCGGCCACGGCCCGCTGACCGACCCCCACGCGCTGGAAGCCATGCGCCTGATCAACGGCAACCTGGTGCAGATGATCGCCAACCCGGCGGACATCGCCCTGCGCGAGAAGATCATGCTCGGCAGCATGCAGGCGGGGCTGGCGTTCTCCAATGCGATCCTCGGCGCGGTGCATGCCATGTCCCACAGCCTCGGCGGCTTCCTCGACCTGCCTCACGGCCTGTGCAACGCGGTGCTGGTGGAGCATGTGGTGGCGTTCAACTACAACTCGGCGCCGGAGCGCTTCAAGGTGATTGCCGAGACGTTCGGCATCGACTGCCGCGGCCTGACTCATCCGCAGATCCGCGGGCGGCTGGTCGAGCATCTGATCGCGCTGAAGCGTGCCATCGGCTTCCACGAAACCCTCGGCCTGCACGGCGTGCGGGTGGCGGACATTCCGTTCCTGTCCCAGCACGCCATGCACGACCCGTGCATCCTCACCAACCCCCGCGAATCGAGCCAGCGTGACGTCGAGGTCGTCTATGGCGAAGCTCTCTGACGACCAGCAGCGCGCCCTGGCCGGGCTGCTGGGGCTGGGCGACCAGTCGGCGCGCAAGAGCCACTACCCGGAACTCACGGCCCGCCTCGATGAGCTGGAGGCCGAGCGCAACCGCTACATCCGCCTCAACGATGAGCTGGAGCAGCGGGTGGCGGCGCGCACCGATGAACTGCTCGAAGCCAACCGCAACCTGCAACAGCAGGTCGCCCAGCGCGAACAGGTCGAACAGGAGCTGCGCGACGCCCGCGACGCCGCCGAGGCCGCCAACCGCAGCAAGGACAAGTACCTCGCCGCCGCCAGCCATGACCTGTTGCAGCCGCTCAACGCCGCACGGCTGCTGATCGCCACCCTTCGCGAACGGTCGTTGCCGAGTGTCGAACAGGTGCTGGTGGAGCGCACGCACCAGGCCCTGGAAGGTGCCGAGGATTTACTCACCGACTTGCTCGATATCTCGCGGCTCGACCAGGCAGCGGTCAAGCCGGACGTGGCGCTGTATCGCCTGGATGAGTTGTTTGCGCCGCTGGTCTCCGAATTCCAGTCCGTCGCCCTGGCCGCCGGACTGAATCTGCGCGCACACACCGGCCATTACGCGATCCGGACCGACCTGCGCCTGGTGACGCGGATTTTGCGCAATTTCCTCAGCAACGCCTGCCGCTACACCGACGACGGCTGCATCCTGCTCGGCGCCCGTCGCCGCGGCGATCACCTGCGCCTGGAAGTGTGGGACACCGGGCGCGGCATCCCGGCCGACCGGCTCGACGCGATCTTCCTCGAATTCAACCAACTGGACGTCGGCCGCGCCTCGGACCGCAAGGGCGTGGGCCTGGGGCTGGCGATTGTCGAGCGGATCGCTGAGATCCTCGGTTACCCGGTGGCGGTGCGCTCGTGGCCGGGACGCGGGTCGATGTTCAGCCTCGAAGTGCCGATCAGCGAAGAAATGCCGTTGGCCATCAGCCAACTGCCCACGCAACCGACCACCGGCAACCCGCTGCCGGGGCGGCGTTTGCTGGTGCTGGACAACGAAGTCAGCATCCTCGAAAGCATGAGCGCGCTGCTCGGGCAGTGGGGCTGCGAGGTGGTCACGGCCACCGACCAGGCCGGCGCGTTGCTGGCATTGCAGGGCAGGGCGCCGGAACTGATCCTGGCGGACTATCACCTGGACCACGGCGTGGTGGGCTGTGAGGTGGTCAAGTACCTGCGCGAGCATTTTGCCCAGACGATTCCCGCGGTGATCATCAGCGCCGACCGCACCGACCAGTGCCGGCGCATCCTGCGGCGGCTGGACGCACCGTTGTTGAACAAACCGGTCAAGCCCGGGAAGTTGCGGGCGGTGTTGAGTCAGTTATTGGCCTAGAGGTTTGATACCTGTCAACACCGCGTGCGGCATTTTGCGCCATGCTCCCAGCCTGATTTGACGCCGACGGAGACTCCCCCATGAGCGCCCCCGCAACAACCGCTGCATCATTCAAGTTGCCCTTGGGCCTGGTCGTCGCTGTACTGGTGATGGTCGGGGTGCTGCTGTTACCGCTGCCCGCGGATTTGCCGGTGGCCGGGCATCGCATGCTGGCGATCCTCGCGTTTGCAGTGGTGGTGTGGATCAGCGAGGCGGTGTCCTATGAGGCCAGCGCGATCATGATCACCTCGCTCATGGCGTTCTTGCTCGGCACCGCGCCGTCGCTGCAAGACCCCGCGCACCTGATCGGCTCCAGCCCAGCCATCGGCATGGCGCTGACCGGCTTCTCCAACCCGGCGCTGGCGCTGGTGGCGGGGGCGTTGTTCATCGCCGCCGCCATGACCCACACCGGCCTGGATCGGCGCATCGCCCTGGTCACGCTGACCCGGGTCGGCACCAGCACCCGCGGCATTCTGCTGGGGGCGATCGCGGTGACGATCCTCCTGAGTCTCGTCGTACCCAGCGCCACCGCGCGCAGTGCCTGCGTGGTGCCGATCATGATGGGCGTGGTGGCGGCGTTTGGCGTCGATAAACGCTCCAACATCGCCGCCGGCCTGATGATCGTGGTGGCCCAGGGCACCAGCATCTGGAACGTCGGCATCCAGACCGCCGCCGCGCAGAACCTGCTAACCGTCGGGTTCATGGACAAGATGCTCGGCCAGCGCGTGTCGTGGATCGACTGGCTGATCGCCGGCGCGCCATGGGCGCTGATCATGTCGGCGGTGTTGCTGTTCCTGGTGATCAAACTGCTGCCGCCGGAAAGCGACAGCATCCCCGGCGGCAAAGAAGCCGTGGCCCAGTCGCTGGTGGACATCGGCCCGATGACCGGCCCGCAAAAACGCCTGCTTGCCGTGTCGGTGCTGTTGCTGTTGGCGTGGGCTACCGAAGGGCGCCTGCACAATTTCGACACCACCTCGACCACCTATGCCGGGCTGGTGTTCCTGCTGTTGCCGGGGATCGGCGTGATGACCTGGAAGGATGTGCAGTCGCGGATTCCGTGGGGCACGGTGATTGTGTTTGGCGTCGGCATCAGCCTCGGTACGGCGTTGCTGACCACCCAGGCCGGGCAGTGGCTGGGTTCGCAAGTGGTGGCGCACACCGGGCTGGACCAGGTCGGGCCGTTGGGTGTGTTTGCCATCCTCGGGGCGTTTTTGATCTTGATCCACTTGGGGTTTGCCAGTGCGACCGCGTTGACCTCGGCGTTGTTGCCGATCCTGATTGCGGTGTTGCAGACCTTGCCGGGGGAGTTCAACCGGTTGGGGATGACCATGCTGTTGGGATTTGTGGTGAGCTACGGGTTTATCCTGCCGATCAATGCGCCGCAGAACATGGTGTGCCTGGGGACCGGGACATTCACGGCGCGGCAGTTTGCCAAGGTGGGGGTGTTGGTGACGCTGATGGGTTACTTGTTGATGTTGGTGTTTGCGGCGACCTACTGGAGCTGGCTTGGCTGGATCTGATAGGGCGTGTCATGGGGTCGCCAATGCAAAGGAGATCCAATGTGGGAGGGGGCTTGCCCCCGATAGCGGTCTCTGGGCTGACCAGCTTTTTGGGTTGGGTTGAGTACATATCCATTGTTGCGGTCACGGCTGCTATGGGTTCCGCCCTTACGGCGGGTCACTTTGGAAAAAAAGCCCCAAAGTAACCAACGCCAAAGCGAGGCTGCCTTATAGCCGACCTGATCCTGGAAGCCGAACCGGGTCAAAAATGTGGGAGGGGGCTTGCCCCCGAT
>NZ_JALJRR010000055.1:2053-5205 GCF_024519615.1 Pseudomonas sp. Pse79 | reverse complement strand
TTTCGGTGTTTTGTAAGAGTCGAACTTTCGGTTCGTTTCGTCTTCACACACCGCAATCTGGTCTCTTTCGAGTTCGCAAATTGCTTGGGTGTTATATGGTCAAGCCTCACGGGCAATTAGTATTGGTTAGCTCAACGCCTCACAGCGCTTACACACCCAACCTATCAACGTCGTAGTCTTCGACGGCCCTTCAGGGGACTCAAGGTCCCAGTGAGATCTCATCTTGAGGCTAGTTTCCCGCTTAGATGCTTTCAGCGGTTATCTATTCCGAACATAGCTACCCGGCAATGCCACTGGCGTGACAACCGGAACACCAGAGGTTCGTCCACTCCGGTCCTCTCGTACTAGGAGCAGCCCCTCTCAAATCTCAAACGTCCACGGCAGATAGGGACCGAACTGTCTCACGACGTTCTAAACCCAGCTCGCGTACCACTTTAAATGGCGAACAGCCATACCCTTGGGACCGGCTTCAGCCCCAGGATGTGATGAGCCGACATCGAGGTGCCAAACACCGCCGTCGATATGAACTCTTGGGCGGTATCAGCCTGTTATCCCCGGAGTACCTTTTATCCGTTGAGCGATGGCCCTTCCATACAGAACCACCGGATCACTAAGACCTACTTTCGTACCTGCTCGACGTGTCTGTCTCGCAGTCAAGCGCGCTTTTGCCTTTATACTCTACGACCGATTTCCGACCGGTCTGAGCGCACCTTCGTACTCCTCCGTTACTCTTTAGGAGGAGACCGCCCCAGTCAAACTACCCACCATACACTGTCCTCGATCCGGATAACGGACCTGAGTTAGAACCTCAAAGTTGCCAGGGTGGTATTTCAAGGTTGGCTCCACGCGAACTGGCGTCCACGCTTCAAAGCCTCCCACCTATCCTACACAAGCAAATTCAAAGTCCAGTGCAAAGCTATAGTAAAGGTTCACGGGGTCTTTCCGTCTAGCCGCGGATACACTGCATCTTCACAGCGATTTCAATTTCACTGAGTCTCGGGTGGAGACAGCGCCGCCATCGTTACGCCATTCGTGCAGGTCGGAACTTACCCGACAAGGAATTTCGCTACCTTAGGACCGTTATAGTTACGGCCGCCGTTTACCGGGGCTTCGATCAAGAGCTTCGCGTTAGCTAACCCCATCAATTAACCTTCCGGCACCGGGCAGGCGTCACACCCTATACGTCCACTTTCGTGTTTGCAGAGTGCTGTGTTTTTAATAAACAGTCGCAGCGGCCTGGTATCTTCGACCGGCATGAGCTTACGGAGCAAGTCCTTCACCCTCACCGGCGCACCTTCTCCCGAAGTTACGGTGCCATTTTGCCTAGTTCCTTCACCCGAGTTCTCTCAAGCGCCTTGGTATTCTCTACCCAACCACCTGTGTCGGTTTGGGGTACGGTTCCTGGTTACCTGAAGCTTAGAAGCTTTTCTTGGAAGCATGGCATCAACCACTTCGTCATCTAAAAGATAACTCGTCATCAGCTCTCGGCCTTAGAATCCCGGATTTACCTAAGATTCCAGCCTACCACCTTAAACTTGGACAACCAACGCCAAGCTGGCCTAGCCTTCTCCGTCCCTCCATCGCAATAACCAGAAGTACAGGAATATTAACCTGTTTTCCATCGACTACGCTTTTCAGCCTCGCCTTAGGGACCGACTAACCCTGCGTCGATTAACGTTGCGCAGGAAACCTTGGTCTTTCGGCGTGGGTGTTTTTCACACCCATTATCGTTACTCATGTCAGCATTCGCACTTCTGATACCTCCAGCAAGCTTCTCAACTCACCTTCACAGGCTTACAGAACGCTCCTCTACCGCATCACTTACGTGATACCCGTAGCTTCGGTGTATGGTTTGAGCCCCGTTACATCTTCCGCGCAGGCCGACTCGACTAGTGAGCTATTACGCTTTCTTTAAAGGGTGGCTGCTTCTAAGCCAACCTCCTAGCTGTCTAAGCCTTCCCACATCGTTTCCCACTTAACCATAACTTTGGGACCTTAGCTGACGGTCTGGGTTGTTTCCCTTTTCACGACGGACGTTAGCACCCGCCGTGTGTCTCCCATGCTCGGCACTTGTAGGTATTCGGAGTTTGCATCGGTTTGGTAAGTCGGGATGACCCCCTAGCCGAAACAGTGCTCTACCCCCTACAGTGATACATGAGGCGCTACCTAAATAGCTTTCGAGGAGAACCAGCTATCTCCGAGCTTGATTAGCCTTTCACTCCGATCCACAGGTCATCCGCTAACTTTTCAACGGTAGTCGGTTCGGTCCTCCAGTTAGTGTTACCCAACCTTCAACCTGCCCATGGATAGATCGCCCGGTTTCGGGTCTATTCCCAGCGACTAGACGCCCTATTAAGACTCGCTTTCGCTACGCCTCCCCTATTCGGTTAAGCTCGCCACTGAAAATAAGTCGCTGACCCATTATACAAAAGGTACGCAGTCACCTAACAAGTAGGCTCCCACTGCTTGTACGCATACGGTTTCAGGATCTATTTCACTCCCCTCTCCGGGGTTCTTTTCGCCTTTCCCTCACGGTACTAGTTCACTATCGGTCAGTCAGTAGTATTTAGCCTTGGAGGATGGTCCCCCCATATTCAGACAAAGTTTCTCGTGCTCCGTCCTACTCGATTTCATGACTAAGAGATTTTCGCGTACAGGGCTATCACCCACTATGGCCGCACTTTCCAGAGCGTTCCGCTAATCTCAAAGCCACTTAAGGGCTAGTCCCCGTTCGCTCGCCACTACTAAGGGAATCTCGGTTGATTTCTTTTCCTCAGGGTACTTAGATGTTTCAGTTCCCCTGGTTCGCCCCTTACACCTATGTATTCAGTGTAAGGTAACCATCTTATGATGGCTGGGTTCCCCCATTCAGACATCTCCGGATCAAAGTCTGTTT
This sequence comes from Pseudomonas sp. Pse79, assembly GCF_024519615.1. Taxonomy (NCBI): domain Bacteria; kingdom Pseudomonadati; phylum Pseudomonadota; class Gammaproteobacteria; order Pseudomonadales; family Pseudomonadaceae; genus Pseudomonas; species Pseudomonas sp. Pse79. The sequence goes on along the minus strand of NZ_JALJRR010000055.1, from coordinate 2,309 downwards.
GCCGACTCCCCGAAGCTTTTCGCAGGCTACCACGTCTTTCATCGCCTCTGACTGCCAAGGCATCCACCGTATGCGCTTCTTCACTTGACCATATAACCCCAAGCAATCTGGTTATACTGTGAAGACGACATTCGCCGAAAATTCGAATTTCTCAATTAAGAGAACTCACAAATTTTACCTTAGCCTGATCCGTTACCAGTGAAAGTAACGTTCAGTCTATCTTTCTATCACATACCCAAATTTTTAAAGAACGATA
>NZ_JALJRR010000054.1:0-5301 GCF_024519615.1 Pseudomonas sp. Pse79 | reverse complement strand
GTGGCCGCCCGGATGGCGTGGTGGATTACCTCGGCCGTGTCGACCACCAGGTGAAAATCCGCGGTTTCCGTATCGAGCTGGGCGAGATCGAAGCGCGTCTGCGCGAGCAGGACAACGTCGGCGAAACCGTGGTGGTGGCTCAGGAAGGCCCGACCGGCAAGCAACTGGTGGCCTACGTGGTGCCGGCAGATGCCAGCCTGGCCAACCACACCGAGTGGCGCGACACCCTGCGCCGCGCCCTGAAAACCCGCCTGCCGGATTACATGGTGCCCGCGCACTTCATGTTCCTGGCGCAAATGCCGCTGACCCCCAACGGCAAACTCGACCGCAAGGGCCTGCCCGAGCCGGACGCGAGCCTGATGCAACAGGCCTACGTCGCCCCCGAAACCGAGCTGGAACAGCAGATCGCCGCGATCTGGGCCGAGGTGCTGCGCCTGCCGCATGTGGGCCTGAACGACAACTTCTTCGAGGTCGGCGGCCACTCGTTGCTGGCGATCCAGATCACCTCGCGGGTCCAGGCTGAACTGGGCCTGGAAGTGCCGCTGGTGGAAGTGTTCCAGACCGAAACCCTGCGCGCCTACGTGCAGGCCGCTGCCACCTTCCGCGCCGGCAGCGCGGAAGATTTCGACGACCTTCGTGACTTTTTGAGCGAACTAGAGGCGATTTGACCCATGCGTTCCAACCCTAATATCGATCTGGTTTCGCGCTTTCTTCGCCTGCCGCTGGAACAGCGCCAGCAGTTTTACCAGCGCCTGCAAAGCCGTGGCATGAGCTTCGCCCAACTGCCGATTGCCTCGATCCGCGAGGACGGCCAACGCCTGCCTCTGTCTTATGCCCAGGAACGCCAGTGGTTCCTGTGGCAGTTGGATCCGGACAGCGCCACCTACCACATCCCCGGCGCATTGCGCTTGCAGGGGCGCCTGGACCTGGCGGCGTTGCAGCGCAGCTTCGACAGCCTGCTGGCGCGCCACGAAAGCCTGCGCACCCGGCTGATCCAGGACGGTGAGCAACTGTTGCAAACCATCGAGCCCGAGGCGCGTGTCGAGATCCGGCAGGAGGTTGTTCACGAGGCGCAGCTGATGGCGCGGGTCGAAGCCGAGGTCGCCCGCCCGTTCGATCTGCAACAAGGGCCGCTGTTGCGCGTGACCCTGTTGCAACTGGCGGAAGATGAGCATGTGCTGGTGATGGTGCAGCACCACATCGTTTCCGATGGCTGGTCGATGCAAGTGATGGTCCAGGAACTGGTGCAGTTGTATGCCGCCTACAGTCAGGGCCAGGACCTTAGCCTGCCGGGCCTGCCGATCCAGTACGCCGACTACGCGCTGTGGCAACGCAACTGGATGGAGGCCGGGGAGAGGGCCCGCCAGTTGGCGTACTGGCAGGACCTGCTGGGCGGTGAGCAACCCGTGCTGGAATTGCCCCTCGATCACCCGCGCCCCGCGCAGCAAAGCCATCGCGGCGCGAGCCTGCAGGTGCAGCTGCCGGCGGACCTGGTGGCGGGCCTCAAGCGTCTCGCGCAGCAAGAAGGCGTGACGCCGTTCATGCTCCTGCTGGCGTCGTTCCAGACCCTGCTGTTTCGCTACAGCGGCCAAGCGGATATTCGCATCGGCGTACCGAATGCCAACCGCAACCGTGTCGAAACCGAGCGGCTGATTGGCTTTTTCGTCAACACCCAGGTGCTCAAGGCCGATCTCGACGGGCAGATGACGTTTGCCGAACTGTTGCAGCAGACCAAGCGTCGTTCCCTGGAAGCCCAGGCGCACCAGGACCTGCCGTTCGAACAGTTGGTGGTGGCGTTGCAGCCTGAACGCAGCCTGAGCCACAACCCGTTGTTCCAGGTGATGTTCAACCACCAGACCGACACCCAGGCCAGCGGTGACGGCCAGCACCTGCCCGGCCTGCGCGTGACGGAACTGGACTGGGACAACCAGACCACCCATTTCGACCTGAGCCTGGACACCCATGAATCCGCTGAAGGCCTGTGGGCCGCGCTGACCTACGCCACCGACCTGTTCGAGGCGGCGACCATCGAGCGCTTTGCGCAACATTGGCAAAACCTGCTCCAGGCGCTGGTGAGTGCGCCGCGCAGCCGTCTTAGCGCGCTGCCGATGCTCGACCGTGCGCAGCAGCAGACGATGCTCCAGGATTGGAACGCGCCGGCCAGCGTCGCCGTCGCACAAGCCGTACACCACCGGTTCGAGGCCCAGGCCCGCCAGCATCCTGAACGCCAGGCGCTGGCCCTGGATGACCAGACGCTCAGCTATGGCGAACTGAACCGCCAGGCCAATCGTCTGGCGCACTACCTGATCGACCAGGGGATCGGCCCGGACGGCCTGGTCGGTATCGCCGTCGAGCGTTCCTTTGCCATGGTGGTCAGCCTGTTGGCGGTGCTCAAGGCGGGCGGTGCCTACGTGCCGCTTGACCCTGAGTATCCGCGCGAGCGCCTGGTGCATATGCTCGAGGACAGTGGCGTGCGCCTGGTGTTGACTCAGTCTCACCTGCGTGAGCGCCTGCCGTTGGCCGGGTCGTTGACCTGCCTGGATATCGACCTGGCCCACGCGACGTTGGCGCCGTATGCCGAACACGCTCCGGCGCTCGACGTCGAGCCGCAGAGCCTGGCCTACGTGATCTACACCTCGGGCTCCACCGGCAAACCCAAGGGCGTTGCCATCAGCCACGCGGCGCTGAGTGAGTTCGCCGACATCGCGGCCGACTACTCGCGCCTGGTCGCTCAGGATCGGGTGCTGCAGTTCGCCACCTTGAACTTCGACGGCTTCGTCGAGCAGCTGTACCCGGCGCTGACCCTGGGCGCCACCGTGGTGTTGCGCGGCCCGCAGTTGTGGGACGGCGCCGACCTGTACCGGCAGATCATCGATCAGGGCATCACCCTGGCCGACTTGCCGACGGCTTACTGGAAACTGTTCCTGCACGATTGCCTGGCGGCGGGCCCACGGTCTTACGGGGCCTTGCGCCAGGTGCATATCGGCGGCGAAGCCATGCCCCTGGACGGCCCGGCGATGTGGCGCCGAACCGGGCTGGGGCACGTGCGGCTGCTCAACACCTACGGGCCCACCGAGGCCACGGTGGTGTCCAGCGTGCTCGATTGCAGCGCCGACGAAGGGGTGATCGGCGGCAGCGCCAGCCCGATTGGCCGCGCGTTGCCGGGGCGGGCGTTGTATGTGCTGGACGGCGACCTCAACCTGTTGCCGGTCGGCGCCGTGGGCGAACTCTACATCGCCAGTGCCAGCGGCTTGGCGCGTGCTTACCTGCAACGTCCGGGCCTGACCGCCGAGCGCTTTGTCGCCGATCCGTTCGGCCGCCTGGGCGAGCGTCTTTATCGCACCGGCGACGTGGCGCGTTATCGCGCCGACGGGGTGATCGAATACGTCGGCCGCGTCGATCACCAGGTGAAGATCCGTGGGTTCCGTATCGAGCTGGGTGAAATCGAGGCGCTGCTGCTGGCCCAGGATGACGTCCGTGAGGCTTTCGTGCTGGCCGCCGACAATCAGTTGGTGGCCTATCTGGTGGCGACGCAGCCATTGTCCGAGCCGCAGCAGATGAGCGCCGCCGAACAGCTCAAGGCCACTTTGCGCGAGCAACTGCCCGATTATATGGTGCCGGCGCACCTGATCTTCCTCGAGCGCATGCCCTTGAACCCCAACGGCAAGCTCGACCGCCAGGCCCTGCCGACACCCGTCGGCGGCTCGGCACAGCAGGCATGGTTGGCACCGGTCACGCCGCTGCAGCAACAGATCGCGGCGATCTGGGCCGATATCCTTGGCGTCGAGCGTGTCGGCCTGGCCCATCATTTCTTTGAACTGGGCGGGCATTCCCTGCTGGCCATGCAAGTGGTCTCGCGCATTCGCCAGGCCCTGGACCTGGAAGTCCCGCTCAAGACGCTGTTCGAGCAGCCGCGTCTGGCAGGCTTTGTCGCTGCCTTGACGACCGCCGATCCCGCCGCCCCGAAAGCCCCGGCCCTGCTGCCGGCCGGGCGCGACCAGCCGTTGCCGCTGTCGTATGCCCAGGAGCGCCAGTGGTTTCTCTGGCAGTTGGAGCCGCACAGCGCGGCGTACCACATCCCCAGCGCGCTGCGCCTGAAAGGCCAGCTCGACCGCGCGGCGTTGCAGCGCAGTTTCGAGGCCTTGCTGGCCCGTCATGAAAGCCTGCGCACCTCCCTGCGCCAGGAGCGCGAGCGCACGGTTCAAGTGATTGAACCGCAGGTGTCGTTGCCCATCGCGTGCGCCGATGTCGATGAAGCTGCGCTGAAGGCCCGGGTAGAAGCCGAGATCGCCCAGCCCTTCGACCTGCAACAAGGGCCGTTGCTGCGTGTCTGCCTGCTGCGCCTGGCCGCCGATGAGCATGTGCTGGTGCTGGTGCAGCATCACATCGTCTCCGATGGCTGGTCGATGCAACTGATGGTCGAAGAACTGGTGCAGCTCTACGCCGCGTTCAGCCAGGGTCAGACCCTGGTATTGCCGGCGCTGCCGCTCCAGTACGCCGATTACGCCGTGTGGCAGCGCCGTTGGATGGAGGCGGGCGAGAAGGATCGCCAACTGAGCTACTGGCGCGACCGGCTCGGCGGTGAGCAGAGCGTGCTGGAGCTGCCGTTCGACCACCCGCGCCCGGCGGTGCAAAGCCACCGTGGCGCACGCCTGCCGATCGAACTGGCGCCCGCGCTCGCCCACGACCTCAAGGCCCTGGCCCAGCAACAGGGCGTGACCCTGTTCATGCTGTTGCTGGCTTCGTTCCAGACCTTGCTGCACCGCTACAGCGGCCAGGAAGACATCCGCGTCGGCGTGCCGATCGCCAACCGCAACCGCAGTGAAACCGAGCGCCTGATCGGCTTCTTCGTCAACACCCAGGTGCTCAAGGCCGACATTCACGGGCAGATGAGCGTCGCGCAAGTGGTGCAGCAGACCCGGCAACGGGCGCTGGAGGCGCAGGCCCACCAGGACTTGCCGTTCGAACAATTGGTGGAGGCCCTGCAACCCGAGCGCAGCCTGAGCCACAACCCGTTGTTCCAAGTGATGTTCAACCACCAGACCGACGTCGGCCAGGCCCAGGTCCAGCACCAATTGCCGACGCTGCGGGTAGAAGGGCTGGAGTGGGAAAGCCGGACCGCGCATTTCGATCTGGACCTGGATATTCAAGAGTCCACCGAAGGTATCTGGGCCACATTGGGGTATGCCCAGGACCTGTTCGAAGCGTCGACCGTGCAACGTATGGCGCGGCATTGGCAGAACCTGTTGCAGGCGATGGTCGCCGATCCGCAGCAGACCCTCGGCCAGTTGAACCTGCTGG
>NZ_JALJRR010000053.1:0-7645 GCF_024519615.1 Pseudomonas sp. Pse79 | reverse complement strand
TCTATCTGATCCATGGAGATCAAAATGTGGGAGGGGGCTTGCCCCCGATGGCGGTGGATCAGTCATGCATGTAGTGACTGACACACTGCCATCGGGGGCAAGCCCCCTCCCACATTTTTGACCGAGTTCGGCTCGCAGAGTCAGGTCGGCTACAAGGCCGCTTTGCTTTTGATCTGAGGCACACCGAGCCTAGTTTTGGCTACTTTTGAGAAAACGGATATCGACACGCCCCACTCTCACCATCCCTCTTTCAACATCCGCAATTCCAGATGCTGCAACAGCATGATGGTCTTCCCATCCACGATCTCACCGCTCGCCACCATCGCCAACGCCCGCTCGAACCCCAGTTCCAGTACCTCGATGTCCTCGCCTTCCTCTTCGATCCCGCCGCCCATTCCCACCCGATCCTCCGGTTGGTATTCGCCGAGGAAAAAGTGAATCCGCTCCGTCACCGATCCCGGGCTCATGAATGCCGCATAGATCTTCTCCACATGCCCCACGCGATAGCCCGTCTCTTCTTCGGCTTCCAGGCGAATGCGTTCTTCGGGGCTGGCGTTGTCCAGCAACCCGGCCGCGGCTTCGATCAGGTAACCGGGGTAGTCGTTGACGAAGGTGGGCATGCGGAACTGTCGGATCAGCAGCACAGTGCGCTGGGCGCGGTTGTACAGCAGGATGGTCGCGCCGTTGCCCCGGTCGTACACTTCGCGGGTCTGGGCCTGCCAGCTGCCGTCGCGGCGGCGCAGGTCGAAGCTGTATTTTTTCAGCAGGTACCAATTCTCCGAGAGCGTCTCTTCGGCGGTGATGCGAACGGGGCTGTTGTCCATGGTCGGGCCTTTGCTCAAAGGAGCAGGAGCATGTCGCGCCAGCAACGCCAACGTCAAGCCGGTCGCATACCGCTACAATCGGGCCCCATAAAAAGTCTCTGCAAGGGCAAGGCAATGTCGCTGCATATCCCGACGCTACTGATAGTCGCCGTGTTCGTGTTCTGCCTGATGGGCCTGCTCACCGTGCATGCCTGGAGCCGTGGCCGTGAACCGACCCTGGGCTATCTCGGCATCATGCTGCTGCTCGCCACCCTGGGCACCGGGCTGATCGCGGTGCGCGGCGTGGGCCTGGATTTTGTCGCGTTGATCCTCGGCAATGTCGTGCTGTTGCTCAGCGCCGCGATGAACTGGACCGCCATGCGCGCTTTCGTGCAGCGCAAGCCGAGCCTGCCGGGGATCTTTGCCGGGTGTGGCGTGTGGCTGTTGATGTGCCTGTTGCCGCAATTCTATGGTTCGCTGTCGGCGCGAGTCACCCTGTATTCGCTGCTGGCGGCCGGTTATGGCGTGCTGTCGGCCCTGGAGCTGTGGCGCAACCGCGCGACCCTGGAAGTCGCCTACGCTCCCGCGCTGGCGCTGATCCTTTGGCACACCGCGTTCTATGGCATACGCGCAATCACCGACGCCGGCCTGCCGCTGAAAAACGCCCAGGCCTCGGGGGGTGAAGGCGTGCCGTTTTTCTCGTTCATGCTGTTTGAATCGATGCTGTATGCCATCGGCATTGCCTACATCACCCTGGCGATGGTCAAGGAGCGTGCCGAGTTGCGCTTCAAGGCCGCCGCCTTCAGCGATGCGCTGACCGGCGCCGGCAACCGCCGCGCCTTTATGCTCAGGGGCGAAAAACTGCTGGCCGACTGCAGCCGTCGCCAGCGCAGCGCGGCCCTGCTGCTGTGCGACCTGGACCACTTCAAGCGCCTGAACGACAGCTTCGGCCACCCCATGGGCGACCAGGCGCTGATCGCCTTCAGCCAGATGACTCGGGCCATGCTGCGCAGCGGTGATGTGTTTGCGCGTATCGGCGGTGAAGAGTTCGCCTGCCTGCTGGCCGACAGCGATGCGGCCGGGGCGTTTGAAGTGGCCGAGCGCATCCGTCGCGGGTTTGCCGAACTGGACCTGCTGACGCCGGGGTTCTTGAGCGTGAGCATCGGCATCGTCACCACCACGGCGGCAGGCCACGACCTCTCATACTTACTGTCCCAGGCCGACCAGGCGCTGTACCAGGCCAAGGCCTATGGACGCAATCGCGTGCAGGTGGTGGCGCTCGCCTGAGCGGACGACGCTTGAATGCCGCAATACTTTGCAAGCAATCAGTAAACGCCTGATCTACGAGCATTCCCTGGCGGATGTGGCCACCGCCTTGCCGGTGCGCTGGCTGCTGTCGCAGAAATTCGATTCCATCGACAAGATTGCCGACATCCATATGCCGCTGCTGGTGGTCCACGGCCTGGACGACCGCTACGTTCCCCCACGGTTCAGCGAACAATTATTTGCCGCCGCCCAGGAACCCAAGCGCCTGTTGCTGGTGCCCGGCGCCAGCCACAACAACAGCATGAGCCTGGCCGGGCGCAGCTATCGCAAAGCGCTGGACAACCTGATGCAAGCGAAGATGCCGACACAGGTTGTCACCCACTCAACCGGGCGCGCCAACGACTCATAAAATGTGTTTTCGGCACTGGGTTCGCGCGGGGCTGTCAAGCGCAAACCCAGCCTATGCTGGCCCGCGCCAGAAGTTGATCAAATATTGATCTTGGGTTGAATCGCCAACCCCTGCCGGGCCCTCGCAAAGTTATCCACAGAGATACCCACGGTTTTCGTGGACAACTCTTTTTATTTTTTTACGATTTTTTTGCTCAGCCCGCGCCTTGGGGAAAGGTGCCAGGCAGCAAAATTTCGCGATTCACATCGCGTATATCGTTATACCCGCACAGCGCCATCGACACGTCCAACTCGCGGGCGATGATCTCCAGCGCCTTGGTCACCCCCGCTTCACCCATCGCGCCCAAACCGTACAAATGCGGGCGACCGATCAGGGTGCCTTTGGCGCCCAATGCCACGGCTTTGAGCACGTCCTGGCCGGAACGGATACCGCCGTCGAGCCACACTTCAATACGCTCGCCCACCGCCTCGACGATCGCCGGCAATTGGCTGATGCTCGACGGCGCGCCATCCAACTGACGACCGCCGTGGTTACTCACCACCAACGCATCGGCGCCGGCATTCGCCGCCAGGCGCGCATCTTCCACATCGAGGATGCCCTTGATGATCAACTTGCCGCCCCAGCATTTCTTGATCCATTCCACATCGTCCCAACTCAGGCGCGGGTCGAACTGTTGGGCGGTCCATGCCGACAGCGAACTCATGTCCGCCACACCTTTGACATGCCCGACGATATTGCCGAAGCCATGACGCTTGGTGCCGAGCATGCCCACCACCCAGCGCGGCTTGGTCATCATGTTGAGGATATTCGGCAGGGTCAGTCTGGGCGGCGCCGACAGGCCGTTGATCAGGTCCTTGTGACGTTGGCCGAGGATCTGCAGGTCCAGGGTCAACACCAACGCATCGACACCGGCGGCCTTGGCGCGCTCGATCAACTGCTCGATAAAGGCGCGGTCGCGCATCACATAGAGTTGAAACCAGAACGGCTGGCCGACCTGTTCGGCGATGTCTTCCAGGGAGCAGATGCTCATGGTCGACAAGGTGTAGCGAAGGCCAAAGGCAGCAGCGGCACGGGCGGTGAGAATCTCACCATCGGCATGCTGCATCCCGGCCAGGCCGGTGGGCGCCAGGGCGACTGGCATGGCCATGTCCTGGCCGATCATGGTGGCGCGGATCGAACGTTTATCGATATTGCGCGCCACCCGTTGGCGGAATTTGATCTGGGCAAAATCGCTTTCATTCGCCCGGTAAGTGCTTTCAGTCCAAGAGCCGGAATCGGCGTAGTCGTAAAACATCCTTGGAACACGTTTTTGCGCCAGCTTGCGTAAGTCTTCGATGGTTGTGATCAACGACATCTGCGTCACCTCTCCCTGAACTGAGTAGGAAGAGTAACCGCCCATCCGCCGTACAACCAGCCATTGCGTTGATTGATCAGGCCGCTGACGGTTCGTCCGTGGCAGGTGGCTCGGGGGTGAGTCCCCAGTCGCCGTGCTCGTACCAGTCATCACCGATCATCTCGGCCGGGTGCATGGTACGGTCGGCGCCGTTGCCACAGGCCAGATCGGTCGTGGCGCAATAGCGGTCGCAGCCCCAGCAGATGCGTTCGGGGTGCTTGGGGTGCAGCGGAAAAGGCTTGGCCATGATGAGGTTCCCTACCGGCGAACAATAGAGTCAACCTAACCTGCTCAAGGGGGCATGGCCTTGACTGCGGTCAAGATTGGCCAACATGAAATATCGCAGAAACTTGACAAGAATCATTATTATTTACGATCAACCTTCCTAGACTCGGGTTCTTTCCCCCTCACCCGTCAGGAAGCCTCCATGCGTATTCCTTCTACTGTGTCCCTGGTCCTGCTGTTGTCCACCTCTGCGGCGTTCGCCAAGGAGTACCCGATCGGCGAGCCGCAGCACTGCCCAGGCCTGGAAATCGGCGCGGTGTACCTGCAACCGATCGAAATGGCACCCGCCGGCATGATGCGCGCCACGGCCGACTCCGACGTCCACCTTGAAGCCGATGTGCGCGCCACGGCGGACAATGCCCAAGGCTTCCAGGAAGGCAGTTTCGTGCCGTACCTGAACCTGTCCTTTACGTTGAAAAAGCAAGGCAGCGACACGCCGATCACCGGTGATTTCCACGCCATGGTCGCCAATGACGGGCCGCACTACGGCGACAACGTCAAGCTGCAAGGCCCGGGCAAATACACCCTGACCTTCAGCGTATTGCCGCCCAGCGGCCACCAGTCCCTGGGCCGCCATACCGACAAGGAAACCGGGGTCGCACCGTGGTTCGAACGCTGCGAAGTCCACTACGAATTCGTCTATGCCGGCATCGGCAAGAAAGGCGGCTACTGATGCGTCGCGCCTTGCTGCTGGGCAGCTTGCTGCTGAGCGGCGCGGCCCTGGCGGCGCCGTTGCCGACCTATGAACTGACCTTGCAGGACGGCCACTTCATCCCGCCGCAACTCACGGTCAAGGCCGGCGAGCGCTTCAAGATCGTGCTGCACAACCTCGGCCAAGGCCCGGCCGAATTCGAGAGCACGCCGCTGCGCGTGGAGAAAGTCTTGTCGCCCGGCGTGACCACCTTCGTCGTGATCCACCCGCTCACGCCGGGGTTGTATCCATTCTTTGACGAGTTCAACCCACAGTTGCCCGAAGGCAGCATCCTCGCCCAATAGCCCCGGGAGCCGTTGATGAATCAATCGATGTTTATTGTCTGGCGCGAAAGCGTCGAGGCGCTGCTGGTGATCGGCATTCTGCAGGTCTGGATCAGCCGCCAGACCGCGCACTCGCGCCTGGGGCGTTTCCTGTGGGCCGGGGTGGTCCTGGGCTTGTTCTGCTCCGCCGGCCTGGCCGGCTTGATGCTGTGGGCCGGTGAGGCCATGACCGGCCCCCAGGGCGAATGGCTGCAAGCGGCGCTGACGTTATTGGCCAGCGGCCTGATGGTGCAGATGGTGTTCTGGATGCATCGTCACGCGGCCACACTCAAAAACACCCTGGTACGCGAAGCCGATGAACGCCTGGCGCGCCAGGGCGGTTGGGGCGTGTTGCTATTGACGCTGTTGGCGGTGAGCCGCGAAGGCAGTGAAACCGTGGTGTTTCTGTACGGTGCCGGCGCGCGTCTGCAGGGCCCGGCGCTGAACCTGTTCGCGATCGGCGGCGTGCTGGGCCTGGTGTTGGCGGGGCTCACGGTGCTGTTGTTGCGCAGTACGCGGCGCTTCATTTCCTGGTCGCTGTTTTTCGCCCTCAGCGAAGCGCTGTTGCTGCTGCTCGGCGGGGCTTTGCTGGTGGCGGCCGTGGACCGTATCAGCGGGCAATTGCTGGCGATGGATATGCCCGAGTGGGTCTATTCGAGCTTCGGTGAAAGCCGCTGGGACAGCAGCACCCTGCTCAGCGACAGCCACGGCCTGGGCGCGATGTTGGCTGACTTTGTCGGCTACCGCGCCGCGCCGAGCCTGGTCACCGTGCTGGTGCTGCTCGGTTATTGGCTGTGGGTGGGCAACGGCCTGCGCCGTTCGCGGCACGCGGCATGAGCTGGCTGCAGTGCCTGGGCGATGGCATGCGCCGCCATGGGCGCTTGATCCGTGCCGTGCAATGGGCGGTGGTGCTGGTCTACGCCGTGCTGCTGGTGCTGCCGGCGCTGCTGCCGTTGCCGGACAGCCAGGCGCGCCTGGTGAACAACCTGACGCTGCTCGCGCAATTCATCTTCTGGGGCCTCTGGTGGCCGTTCGTGTTGCTGTCGATGGTGTTGTTCGGGCGCCTGTGGTGCGGCGTGCTCTGCCCGGAAGGTTCCCTGAGCGAATGGGCCAGCCAGCACGGGCGCGGCCTCGGTATTCCGCGCTGGCTGCGCTGGGGCGGCTGGCCGACGCTGGGCTTTTGCCTGACCACCCTCTATGGCCAATTGATCAGCGTGTATGACTACGCCCAGGCGGCCCTGTTGATTCTCGGCGGCTCGACCCTCGGCGCGGTGATCGTCGGCCTGTTGTTCGTGCGCGGCAAGCGCGTGTGGTGTCGGTACCTGTGCCCGGTCAGCGGCGTCTTCGCCCTGCTCGCCCGCCTGGCGCCGGTGCATTTCGCGGTGGATGAGCAGCGCTGGAAAGCCAACGACGCACCGCGCCTGCCGCTGCCCAACTGCGCGCCGCTGCTGGATATCCGCCGCCTGCAAGGGGCCAGCGAGTGCCATGCCTGCGGCCGTTGCAGCGGGCAACGCGGCGCGGTGCAACTGATCGCCCGCTCGTGCAATCAGGAGATCCTGCAGGCGCCGCGGCAACCCGGCTCAGTGTGGGACGCGCGGCTGTTGCTGTTTGGTGTGATCGGCCTGGCGATGGGGGCGTTTCAATGGACCGTCAGTCCGTGGTTTATCGCGCTCAAACAAACCCTGGCGACGTGGCTGGTCGGCCATGACTGGCTGTGGCCGCTGCAAGACAACGCGCCATGGTGGCTGCTCACTCATTATCCGCAGCTCAATGACAGCTTCAGTTGGTTGGATGGCTTGTGCATTGTGTTGTATCTGGGGGGGAGTTCGTTGGTATTGGGGGGCGGCTGCTGGCTGCTGCTGCGGTTGGCCGCGTGGGTGGCGGGTGATCGTGCACTGTTTCGGCCCTTGGCGCTGACGCTGACGCCCCTCGGTGGTGCGGGTTTGTTCCTGGGGTTGTCGGCGACCACGGTGAAGTTGTTGCGGTATGAGGGGTTGGGGTTGGCTTGGGTGCAATCGGCGCGGGCCGTGTTGTTGATGGCGGCGGTTGGGTGGTGCTTGTGGTTGGGGTGGCGGCAGCTTCGGGGGGTTGGGGGGTGGCGGCAGCTTCGGGGGGTTGGGGGGCTGCGGCGTTGGGGTGGGTGGTTGTGTGTGGGGTTGAGTGTTGGCTTGGTGGGGGGTGGATGGTGGTTGCAGTTTTGGGGGTGGGGTTGAGTACATATCCGTTGTTTAGGTTACGGCAGCTATTGGTTCCGCTCTTACAGCGGGTCACTTTGGAAAAGCCTGTACGGACCGGACACATGGTTGACGGGTGTGCGGGGCGCCTAAGATCAAGATCAAAAGCCAGAGCCAGAGCCAGAGCAGAACGAGTTCTATCTGATCCATGGAGATCAAAATGTGGGAGGGGGCTTGCCCCCGATAGCGGTGGATCAGTCATGCATGTAGTGACTGACACACTGCCATCGGGGGCAAGCCC
>NZ_JALJRR010000052.1:0-8143 GCF_024519615.1 Pseudomonas sp. Pse79 | reverse complement strand
TCCCACATTTGGATCTCCATAGATCAGATAGACCTTGCTCTGCTTTTGATCTGCTTTTGATCTTGATCTTAGGCGCCCCGTAAAACCACTCGGTGCCTCGCCTAAGATCAAAAGCCAAAGCGAGGCGGCCTTATAGCCGACCTGATCCTGGAAGCCGAACCGGGTCAAAAATGTGGGAGGGGGCTTGCCCCCGATAGCAATATGTCAGCCACTTCATGCATGACTGACCCACCGCTATCGGGGGCAAGCCCCCTCCCACATTTGGATCTCCATAGATCAGATAGACCTTGCTCTGCTTTTGATCTGCTTTTGATCTGCTCTTGATCTTGATCTTAGGCGCCCCGTAAAACCACGCTGGCCGAACGCAGGTATTACGCAGCGGGTAAACCGGCAGGGATGCCGGTTTAGCCGTCCCGGGCCATGGATGGCCCGTGACGGCGGCCCGCGGAGTAATGCCTGCGTTCGGGCACACCGAGCCTAGGCGAGGTGCCGAGTGGTGGGGCAAGAGCCCTTTGGTTACTTTGGGGCTTTTCCAAAGTGACCCGCTGTAAGAGCGGAACCCTAAGCAGCCATTACCAAAAAAACGGATATGTACTCAACCGCCGCCATTACCAAAAAAACGAATATGCACTCAACCGCCACCATTACCGAAAAAACGAATATGCCCCCATCACCCACCCCTACCAAAGCGGCCCCACCACCTGCCGATACCGCTCCACCCCCTGCGCCGTCTGCCGCACCAGGCTCACCTCCAGCCCCAGCGGATCTTCCCGCCGATTCCCGCTCAACTGCCGCCAGCCCTTGTCCGCTTCCCACACCCGCACCTGCAGATCACTGACCCCGGTCAACACCACCACCCCATCCTTAGCCGCCGGCAACGGAAAGCGATCCCGCGCCGGTGCGGCTGCTCGGTACAGGTTGTCGCCCTTGAGCCACCACCGCACCCGTTGCAGCCCATCCGCCGCGACCGGCGCGCTGCGGATCACGTCCAGGCGAAAGCCCTTGCTGTCGGAACTGCGCACCGTCACCGCCGCCAACCCGCTGGGCTTGGTTTTATCGGCTTGCAGAGAAGCCGGCACGCTCAGCTCCACGCTGGCGCGCATGTTGAGATCGCGCTGCAACTGGTTCAGCGCCCGCAACAACGCCTCGGTCTGTTCCGTGCTGGCCTGCAAGTGCTGATCCGCACGGGTCACGCTGTCGAGGCCGCGCCAGGCGATGAGGCTGACCAGCGCCATCAGCATGATCGCCACCATCACCTCAATCAGCGTAAAGCCTTTCTGCGAGGCACTCATGGCTGGCTCACCACGCGCATCAAACCGGCGGCATCACGTTGCAGGCTGAGGCGGTGTTGCCCGTCGGACAGCTCGACCCGCACCGGCGGGTTGATCCATTCGGCGTCGAGCACCAAGGTTTGCCGGGGCTCGATCGTGACCTGCATCGGCGTGCTCTCCCATAGGCGCGGGCGCAGTTGGGCGTCGCCCTGGAATGACTCCACGCCGAGGCCGTCATCGCTGCGACGGTTGAAGCGGAAACCCTTGGCGTCCGCGCGCCAGGTGATCGGCCGCCCATCGGCGCGGGCTTCGGCCTGGGCCACTTGCAGCAACTGACTCAAACGCTCGGCATCCTTGCGCAGCAGGTGCAGCGGGTCGGGCTTGATGGTCAGGCTGATGGCGGCGCTGGCAATGCCGATGATCACCAGCACCACCATCAGTTCGATCAGGGTGAAACCTTGCTGTTTCATGGGGCGGCACCTGGAAAGCTGGCGAGGTTATGAAATAAAAACGTGCGAATTGGCCTGTAGGCTGATGCCACGGACAAACAGGAGCTCCACCCATGGCACTTGCCCTTCGTTTTTCTCCCGCCCTCGGCGTGCAGGCACTGGCCGTGGTTGCTGCGTTGGCCGGCGTGGCGGTCTGGACGCCGTTGCTGCTCACTTCCGCCGAATCCCACACGCCGCCGGCGGCCGCCGAGGTGTTGGCGGCGCGCAGCGATAACCCGGCGTTGCAGTGGTTTTCCACGGCGCCGACGGCATTGCAGGTCAAGGTCTCGGGGGTCTTGGCCGGAGCGCGGGGCGCGGTGGCGATCCTCAGCCTCAACGATGGCCCGCCGCGCAGTTTTCTGCTCGGCGAGCGCCTCAGCCCCGGCGTGCGCTTGACGGCCATCGCGGGTGACGGTGTCGAGATCGAACGCGGCGGCGAGAAGGTGCGCGTGCAGCTCGACACGTTGCCGCAGGCGCCCGCATTGCCACGCCTCACTCGGCCTTGACCTGCGGCCTGGCCAGGGTCGTCGCCAGGCGCGCCAACGGCGGCGCCTCGCGGCTGGCGTCCCGCACCTGCACATCGACCTGCACCAACTGACTGTCGGGGCTGCTGCTGAGGGTCTGCTCGCAACGCAGTTTCAAGCGGCCCTGATCGCACGCGAAGGTCTTCTTACCGCTGCTCAAACGCCCCTCCAACTGCAACTCCGCCAGCCGGCTTTGCGCCGCCAGCATCGCCATCGACTTGTCGCGCAGCAGGCCGTTGCTCTGGGTCATCAACCCGGCCACGCGCACGGCCGCGGCCATGGCCACCGCGATGATCGCCAGCGCCACCAGCACTTCAATCAGGGTAAAACCTCGCTCGTTGCGGTGCCTGCGCATGGCGTTCTCAAAGCCTGGAAACAGGTGCGCAGCCTAGCGCTGGCAGTTGACCGATTGGCGACCGAAACTCCCGAGGATTTTCAATACGACTGACATGTGTTCTTGCAACACTGCGCCCCGAAATGCACTCAAGCCAAGGAATGTCGAGATGGATATCGCACGCCTAACATCCCCACTGCCAGGCCCTCGCGGCCAGCGTGGCTTCACTCTGATCGAGATCATGGTGGTGGTGGTCATTCTCGGGATTCTGGCGGCGATGGTGGTGCCCAAGGTACTCGACCGTCCGGACCAGGCGCGGGCCACCGCGGCGAAACAGGACATCGGCGGGTTGATGCAGGCGCTGAAACTCTATCGCCTCGACCACGGCACTTACCCGACGATGAACCAGGGCCTCAAAGTGCTGGTGGAACGCCCGGCGGATGCGAAAAACAGCAACTGGCGCGCCTACCTCGACCGTCTGCCCAATGACCCGTGGGGCCGTCCTTATCACTATCTCAACCCAGGCGCCAACGGCGAGGTCGATGTGTTCTCCCTGGGCGCCGACGGCCAGCCGGATGGCGACGGCGTGAATGCCGATATCGGCTCCTGGCAGCTGTAAGGCGCGCGATGAAACGGGATTCGCCCGCAGCGGCGAAGCAGCGCGGCATGGCGATTATCAGCGCGTTGCTGATCGCGGCGGTGGTGGCGGTGATCGCCGGCGCCATGCTCACGCGCCAGAGCGTATTCACCCGCAGCGTGGAGGCCGAGCAATTGCGCATTCAGGGTCAGTGGCTGTTGCAAGGTCGCCTGGAACACAGCCGCCTGTTGCTGTGGGAGGCGCGCCAGAAGGACGTGCTGACGCGCCTCGATCAGCCGTGGGCGCGGCCCCAGGGCGGGGCGTTTGAAGGGCGCCTGGAGGACGAGCAGGGCAAGTTCAACCTGCGCAACCTGGTCAATCGCCAGCGGCTGGACGCCGAACAACTGCAAGCTTTCGAGCGCCTGTGCCGCCTGATCGACATCGACCCGGCCGTGAGCCGACGTATCAGCCGGCGAGTGATCGCCTCCTATGATCAACGTACCGACAAGACGCTGCTGCCGGCGCGCTACCCGATGCTGCGCAGCCTGGATGACCTGAGCGGTATCGAAGGGCTCGACCCGCCGCTGCTGCGACGTCTGCAGACCTTCGTCGGCGTGCTGCCCGGCAATACCTGGGTCAACGGCAATACCGCCAGCGCCGAAGTGCTCAGCGCGGTGGTGCCGGAACTCAGCCTGGCCCAGGCCCAGGCATTGGTGGCCGAGCGCGACAGCGGGCGCTGGTTTATCAACCGTGGCGATTTCGTCAACCGCCTGCACCTGCCCCAAGTGGCGGTGGACAGCGTGCAGGTGGGCATTACCAGCGAGTGGTTTCGCCTGCAGGGCCAGGTACGCCGTGAACAGCGCCGGGTAACGATCGACGCGTTGTTGCATCGCCCCGAAGACCGCCGGCCCCAGGTGATCTGGTCGCGGGTGGGCGCATGAAACGCCTGCGGATCGGCTTGCCGTCACTCGATCAACTGACGGTCGACAGCCAGGTGCAATTTGCCTGGCTGGAGCGCGGCGCCGTGGTGAGCGAGGGTTGCGAAAGCCTGCAGCAGTTGGGCTGGTCCAAGCCGTCGGTGGAGTGCTTTCTGCACCCCGCCGACAGCCTGTCGACCAGCCTCGAGCTGCCGCCGCTGGCCGCCACCAAAACCGCCGCCGCCGTGGCCTGTGCCGCACAGGCGTTGATCCTCGGGCCGGTGGAGCAGATGCAGGTGGCCCACGGCCCGCGCGACAGCGATGGGCGCGTGCAGGTGGCCTGGGTGTCCAAGGCCGGGTTGGAGCGCCTGGGCCAGGTGTTGGCGCAGGGCCAGTTCAGGTTGCGAGGCTTGTACCCGGCGCCGTATGCCTTGCCGCTCGGCGCCGCGGCCATGCACGACGGTTATTTGCTGACACGCCATAGCCTTCACCAAGCGGCGGTGCATCCGCTCGGGCAACAGGTGTTGGATCAAGGGCTGGAGGTGCCGCTGGCGCCGGAGGCGCAACGCTGGAGTGGCGCCGTGCCTGGCTGGGGCTTGCACGGCCGCCTCAACCCACCGGCGAGCGGTGGCTGGGGCAGGGCGCTGGCCGCTGTCGCCCTGGCCACTGCCGTCTGGACCCTGGGCCTGAACCTGTACGCCGCGCGCCAGGCGGGCGAAGGCCAGCAGCTCAAGGCGCTGCTGAGCCAGCAGGTGCGCCAGGCCTTCCCCGAATTACCGGTGATCCTCAACCCCTTGCAGCAGGCCCGCCAACAGTTGGCCGCCCGCCAAACCGGCGCCGCCGCCGACCCCGCCCAGCGCTTTGGCAGCCTGCTGCAAGTAGCCGGCAGCAGCCTGCCGTTCATGGTCGGCAACGTCGACAACCTGAGCTTCGAACAGGGCCGCTTGCACGTGGGCTTGCTGGCCGACGGCCGTAGCCCGACGGCGCCGGGCGATGGGCAAGCGGCGCTGGCCCAGGCCGGGTTTAGCGCGACCCGCGATGAGCATGGCTGGACGTTGGGTCCGGTGGAAACCGCCGAAAAACCGGGAGCCGTCGATGAATAAGTGGCGCCGTCTACGCAGCCAGGCCCAGGCGTTCTGGAGCGGCCTGGCCCTGCGCGAACAACGCATGCTCAGCGGCGCCGGCCTGGTGCTGGCAGGTCTGTTGACCTGGCTGGTGCTGATTCAGCCGCCCTTGAAGACGATCGCGTATTGGCAGGCCGAAACCCCCAAGTTGCGCACCCAGGCTGCCACCTTGCACGCGCTGTTGCAGGGCGTCGCGGCGCCGCGGCCCGCTGATGCCGCCACGCTGCAACAGGCCCTGGACAGCGCCGGCCTGCAAGGTCGTTACCAGTTGCAGGCGCTGGATGCCGGCGCCTGGCGCCTGAGCTTCGACAACGCGCCGGCCGATGCGGTGATGGACTGGTTACTGGGCAATCCCCGTTCGTTTTCCCTGGAGGTGTCCGAGGCGCGCTTGCAGCGTAGCGCGGACGCTATCGACAACTCGGCCGGCACTGTGTCCGGGACCGTTCGCATGGATCAGGCGCTTGGCGCTAAGGAAGCTTCATGAAGTGGTCAGTCCCCAACCCTGCGCCTTTTCGCAAGGTCGCGCCGCTGCTGTTACTGGCCTTGAGCGCGTGCAGCAACACCCCGTCGCCGACCAAGCCGTTGCAGGTGGACAGCGAACTCGGCCAGCCCCTGGCCGACACCCGGCGCAGCAGCGAGAGCGTGCTGGAGCGCCAGCGCGAGCCGGCGCCCAAGCCCCGCGTCCAGCACCCGCTGACCAACAGCGCCCGTGGCCACGCGCCGGCTGCGGTCAAGGCGCGCAACCCGCTGGGCGATCAGCCGGTGCAGTTGAATTTTGTCGATGCCGATATCCAGGCGGTGGTGCGCGCGCTGTCCCGTGCCACCGGCCAGCAGTTTCTGGTCGACCCTCGAGTCAAAGGCAACCTGACCCTGGTCAGCGAAGGCCAGGTGCCGGCGCATCAAGCCTACGACATGCTGCTGGCGGCGCTGCGCATGCAGGGCTTCAGCGTGGTCGACGTCGGCGGCGTGGCCCAGGTGGTGCCGGAGGCCGATGCGAAGTTGCTCGGCGGGCCGATCTACAGCGCCGGCAGTAGCGGCATGCAGACCCGCACCTTTCGCCTGCAATACGAAAACGCGGTGAACCTGATCCCGGTGCTGCGCCCGATCGTGTCGCCGAACAACCCGATCAACGCCTACCCGGGCAACAACAGCATCGTCATCACCGACTACGCGGAAAACCTTGCACGGGTGGCGCAGATCATCGACGGCATCGACACCCCCAGCGCCATCGACACCGACGTGGTGATGGTGCAGAACGGCATCGCCGTGGACATCGCCGCCATGGTCAGCGAACTCCTGGAAACCCAGGGCGCCGACCAGACCCAGAAGATCAACGTGATCGGTGACCCGCGCTCCAACTCGATCATCATCCGTTCCGGCAGCCCCGAGCGTACCGAGCTGGCGCGCAACCTGATCTACAAACTCGACAATGCCCAGAGCAACCCGAGCAACATGCACGTGGTCTACCTGCGCAACGCCCAGGCCGGCAAGCTGGCACAGTCGCTGCGCGGCTTGCTCACCGGCGAGAGCGAGTCTGGCGTCAGCGACGAGGCGCGGGGCAAGCTCAGTGCCATGGGCGGCAATGCCCAGAGCACCCAGGGCAACAGCACCGCGCAGAACAGCAGCGGCACGCCCACCGGCAGCGGCGTGCAGGCCGGGTATAGCCAGGACAAACCGGCGACCGGCAGCAGCCCCAGCGATCAGAACACCGCGTTCAGCGCCGGCGGCGTGACGATCCAGGCCGACGCCACCACCAACACCTTGCTGATCTCCGCGCCGGACCCGCTGTACCGCAACCTGCGCGAAGTGATCGACATGCTTGACCAGCGCCGCGCCCAGGTGGTGATCGAAAGCCTGATCGTCGAAGTCAACGAAGACGACGCCAGCGAATTCGGCGTGCAGTGGCAGGCCGGCAACCTCGGCGGCAAGGGCGGTTTTGGCGGGGTGAACCTGGGGGGCAGCGGGGTGAATGGCACGTCGACCAGCAAGACCAGCATCGATGTGCTGCCCAAGGGCCTGAATATCGGCCTGGTCGATGGCAGCGTCGACATCCCCGGGATCGGCAAGGTGCTCGACCTCAAAGTGCTGGCTCGCGCCTTGAAGAGCAAGGGCGGCACCAACGTGCTGTCGACACCGAACCTGTTGACCCTGGACAACGAAGCCGCGAGCATTTTTGTCGGGCAGACCATTCCGTTCGTCACCGGCAGCTATGTGACGGGCGGCGGCGGCACCAGCAACAACCCGTTCCAGACCGTGCAGCGCGAAGAAGTGGGGCTCAAGCTCAACGTGCGCCCGCAGATTTCCGAAGGCGGCACGGTGAAGCTGGATATCTACCAGGAAGTCAGCAGCGTGGACGCGCGGGCGTCGGTGGACGCGGGCACGGTGACCAACAAGCGGGCGATCGATACCAGCATCCTGTTGGACGACGGGCAGATCATGGTGCTCGGCGGGTTGTTGCAGGACGGCTACAGCCAGAGCAATGACGCGGTGCCGTGGCTGTCGGATATCCCGGGGTTGGGCGCGTTGTTTCGCAATGAAAAGCGCAGTGTGAACAAGACCAACCTGATGGTGTTTTTGCGCCCCTACATCATTCGCGACAGTGGCGCGGGGCGCAGTATCACGTTGAACCGCTATGAGTTCATGCGCCGCGCCCAGGGAGGCTTGCAGCCGGAGCGCAGTTGGGCAATGCCGGATGTGCAGGCGCCGCAGTTGCCGTCGGTGGAGAAGGCGATTCCGGGGGCTGGGCCGAGGGCGGTGATCAGGGCGGTGCCGGCTCGTGATTGATGTTGAGCGAGTGCATATCCGGGGCTTCGGTAACGGAGGCTTATGGTTCCGCCCTTACGGCGGGTCACTTTGGAAAAGCCCCAAAGTAACCAAAGGGCTCTTGCCCCACCACTCGGCACCTCGC
>NZ_JALJRR010000051.1:0-9843 GCF_024519615.1 Pseudomonas sp. Pse79 | reverse complement strand
CCCAGGGGGTTGGTCGGCAGGTAGTGATCCAACAGGCAAAGCCCTCTTGCTGTGCCGGAACGGGTGTACGCCGATCAAAATGTGGGAGGGGGCTTGCCCCCGATGGCGGCTTGTCAGCCAAGACATGCATGACTGATCCACCGCTATCGGGGGCAAGCCCCCTCCCACATTAGGTTGCATTTCAAGTCGGGGCTAGAAGAAGCCCAGTGGGTTGATGTCGTAGCTCACCAGCAGGTTCTTGGTCTGTTGGTAGTGATCCAACATCATCTTGTGGTTCTCACGCCCCACGCCGGACTTTTTGTAGCCGCCAAACGCGGCGTGCGCCGGGTACAGGTGGTAGCAGTTGGTCCACACGCGGCCGGCCTTGATCGCCCGGCCCATGCGGTAGGCGCGGTTGATGTCGCGGGTCCACAGGCCGGCACCCAGGCCGAACTCGCTGTCGTTGGCAATGGCCAGGGCTTCGGCTTCGTCCTTGAAGGTGGTGATACCCACCACCGGGCCGAAGATTTCTTCCTGGAACACGCGCATTTTGTTATGGCCCTTGAGCAGGGTCGGCTGGATGTAGTAACCGCTGGACAGGTCACCCTCCAAACGCTCGGCCGCGCCGCCGGTGAGCAGTTCGGCGCCCTCTTCCTGGGCGATTTTGAGGTAGGACAGGATCTTGTCGTATTGCTGCTCGGACGCCTGGGCGCCAACCATGGTTTCGGTGTCCAGCGGGTTGCCGCGCTTGATCTTGACGATCTTTTTCATCACCACTTTCATGAAGTCGTCGTAGATCGACTCCTGCACCAGCGCCCGCGACGGGCAGGTACATACTTCGCCCTGGTTGAAGAACGCCAGCACCAGGCCTTCGGCGGCCTTTTCGATGAACTGCGGCTCTGCGTTCATGATGTCTTCGAAGAAGATGTTCGGCGACTTGCCGCCCAGCTCCACGGTCGACGGAATGATGTTCTCGGCCGCGCAATGCATGATGTGCGCGCCGATTGGGGTAGAGCCGGTAAAGGCGATCTTGGCGATGCGCTTGCTGGTGGCCAGCGCTTCGCCGGCTTCACGGCCAAAGCCCTGGACGATGTTCAGCACGCCCGCTGGCAGCAGGTCGTTGATCAGCTCGGCAAACACCATGATCGACAGCGGCGTCTGCTCGGCCGGCTTGAGCACGATGCAGTTACCGGCGGCCAGGGCCGGGGCAAGTTTCCAGGCGGCCATCAGCAGTGGGAAGTTCCACGGAATGATCTGCCCGACCACACCCAGCGGCTCGTGGAAGTGGTAGGCGGCGGTGTGTTCGTTGATCTCGGCGGCGCCGCCTTCCTGGGCGCGGATGCAGCCGGCGAAGTAACGGAAGTGGTCGGCGGCCAGCGGCACGTCGGCGTTGAGGGTTTCACGCACGGCTTTGCCGTTGTCCCAGCTTTCGGTGACGGCCAGCACTTCGAGGTTCTGTTCGATGCGGTCGGCGATTTTCAGCAGCACCAGGGCGCGATCCTGGGCCGAGGTCTTGCCCCAGGCGTCGGCGGCGGCGTGGGCCGCGTCGAGGGCCTTGTCGATGTCGGCGGCGTTGGAACGCGGGAATTCGGCGATCACTTCACCGGTCACCGGCGAGGTGTTGGTGAAGTATTCACCGCTGATCGGCGCAACGAATTCGCCGCCGATGAAGTTGCCGTAGCGTGACTTGAAGCTGACGATGGCGCCAGGGGTGCCAGGTTGTGCGTAGATCATGTTAAAGCCTCTGTCTGGGTCCGGGCCTGTCGGTCAACAGGCGATGACCCGATAGTAAAGAGCCCCCGCTGCCGGGCGAATGCGCCGTTGGCAGGAGGGCTCTTGTCATTTGGTCGTAGATTCAGTGTTTGGCGACCAGTTCTTTAGGCAATTTGAAGGTCCAGAGCATGCCGCCCTGGTTGAAGTCCTTGATGCGTTTGGCCACTTCACCGCCCCACAACGGCACCGCGCCGCCCCAGCCGGAGAGCACCGAGACGTACTGTTCGCCGTCCATTTCCCAGGTCACAGGCGAGCCGAGCACGCCGGAGCCGGTCTGGAATTCCCAGACCTTCTCGCCGGTCTTGGCGTTGAACGCCTGCAGGAAGCCTTCCGGCGTACCGGTGAACACCAGGTTGCCCTTGGTGGTCAGGACCCCGCCCCACAGCGGCGCGAAGTTCTTGTGGCGCCAGACTTCCTTGCCGGTTTTCGGGTCGATGGCGCGCAGCACGCCGATGTAGTCTTCGTTCAACGGCTTGATGGTGAAGCCCGCACCGAGGAACGCCGCACCTTTTTTGTAGGTGATGCCTTCGTTCCACATGTCCATGCCCCATTCGTTGGACGGCACGTAGAACAACCCGGTGTCGCGGTTATAGGCCATCGGCATCCAGTTTTTCGCGCCGAGGAACGCCGGGGCGACGAACACCGAGGTGCCCTTGGCTTCGCTGCCTGGCGCGCCGGGGCGGCTGGCTTCGTTGTAGATCGGCCGACCGTCTTTATCCAGGCCGGTGGCCCAGGTGATCTTGTCGACGAACGGGAAGCCGCGGATGAACTTGCCGTTGGTGCGGTCGAGCACGTAGAAGAAACCGTTACGGTCGGCGGTGGCCGCCGCTTTGATCTCTTTGCCGCCTTCGGTGTAGTTGAAGGAGACCAGTTCGTTCACGCCGTCGTAGTCCCAGCCGTCATGGGGCGTGGTCTGGAAGTGCCACTTGATGGTGCCGTCATCCGGGTTCAGCGCCAGACGCGAGGACGAGTAGAGGTTGTCGCCAGGGCGCAGGTGCGAGTTCCACGGTGCCGGGTTGCCGGTGCCGAACAGCAGCAGGTTGGTTTCCGGGTCGTAGTAGCCGCCCAGCCACGGTGCCGCGCCGCCGGTTTTCCACAAGTCGCCAGGCCAGGTCTTGCCCGCCTCGCCGCCGGAAATGCCGTTTTCCACGGCCTTGCCGTCCTTGTAGACGTAGCCCATATGACCTTCAACGGTCGGACGGGTCCACAGCAGGTCACCGTTTTTCGGGTCGTAGGCTTCGATCTTGCCCACCACGCCGAATTCGCCGCCGGCCACGCCGGTAATCAGCTTGCCGTTGATCACCAGGGGCGCGGCGCTGATCGAGTAGCCTTCCTTGTGGTCGGCGACTTTCTTGCTCCACACCACTTTGCCGGTGTCTTTGTTCAGGGCCACCAGCTTGGCGTCGAGGGTGCCGAAGAACACCAGGTCGCCGTACAGCGCCACGCCGCGGTTGATCACGTCACAGCACGGGCGGATGTCATCGGGCAGACGCGCATCGTACTGCCAGAGCTTCTTGCCGGTGCGTGCATCCACCGCGAACACCCGCGAGTAGGACCCGGTGAGGTACATCACCCCGTCCTTGATCATCGGCTGCGCCTGCTGGCCGCGCTGTTTCTCGCCGCCAAAGGAGAACGCCCAGACCGGGCGCAGGTCCTTGACGTTGTCCACATTCAGGGTATCGAGCGGGCTATAGCGTTGGCCTTGGACGCCCAGACCGTTGGTGACGATCTGCCCGGGGTTTTTCGGGTCCTGGAGAATCTCCTGATCGGTCACGGCCGCCATGGCCTGGCCGGATAACAGAATGGCACCGAGCAACACACTCAAGGCGAAGGGTTGGCGGCGTGCGGGTTGGGTCATGACGGCTACCTCTGCGGTTTTTTGTTATACCCGGGAAATTTTCCCGGTCTGGTACAGATTCTTGGGCGCAGGGGCGGTTGTCACAATTGACCGCAGTATCGAGATTGCTAGTTCCTTAGTAGCGGGTCCGGTCCGTCAGCGCGCCGAATCCACGCGCTGCATCTGCTCGCGCTCGTAACGCGGGTACAGGTGGCTGACGCTGCGGATCAGTTCATAGCGGCTCAGGTTGATCGCGGCGAAGCGCTCGGGGATGGGGCTGCGGATCATCTCGGCCATGTCGCTGCCGTGGGCGGCGCCGTCGCGCAGCAGTTGGTCGAGCCAGGTCAGGTAGTCGCGCATCTGCGCGAACGGCTGTGCATCGTTGGCCACCGGGCCATGGCCGGGCACGACCAGGGTCCAGGGCAAGGCCTGCAGGGTGTCGATGTCCGCCAGCCACGCCGCCAGCCCGGGGCTGTTGGGGGTGGTGAGGGCGCGTTGGAAGAACACCAGGTCGCCGGCAAACAGCACGCCGGTAGTCTGGTCGAGGATGGCCAGGTCGGCGTCGGTGTGGCCGGTCAGCGCGAGCAGGCGCAGGTCGTGGCGGCCAAAGCTGAGCACACCGGGTTCGAGCACTTGCGTGGGCAATTGCACTTCGGTACCGCGCATCCAGTCGCCGACCATGCGGTAGAGGTTTTCCGCCATGCCGTCGCCCTGCTCATGCAGCAGGCGCGTGGTGCCGGCCAGGGCGCCGATGGGCACGTCCTTGAAGGCCTGGTTGCCCAGCGCATGGTCGGGGTGGTGGTGGGTCAGCAGCACCTGGATCACCGGTTTGTCGGTGACGCTGGCGATCGCCCGGCGCAGGGCTTCGCCGTAGCGCCGCGACGGCCCGGTGTCGATCACCACCACGCCGGTCTCGGTGACGATGAACGCGGTATTGACGATATTGCCGCCGTTGTCCTTGGCGAAATTGTCGGTGCTGCCTTCCAGCAGCCAGGTGTCGTCGGCGATCAGTCGTGGCTTGAGGGCGTAGTCGAGGTCGGCCACGGCGGGCAGGCTCAAGCTCAGGCACAACAATAGAATCCAGCGCATGCCGCGCTCCTTCTGGTCAGGGAATGGCTGCGTCGAATTCATTGCCGCTGTTGTCGCGCAGCACCAGACTCGTCGGCCCGGGTGCGTCGATGTCAAAGGCCAGGTTGGGGTTTTCGCTGACCGCCGGGAACAGCACCAGCTCGGCCAGCACCTGGCCGTCCTGGCCACGCAGTTGCGCGTGGTTGAGATAGAACTCGGGGATGCCGCTGACCATGCCGTTATCCATCGGGTGCGCCACCTGCACGCGTACCCGGCTGAATTCGCCGCGTGGGTAACGCCCGCCGAGGACTTCGCCGATATGCTCTTCCCAACCCGGCTGGGTGCGGACCACGCTGGGCGCGGTGCAACCGCCGCCGGCCGCGTCGATCAGGGTCGAGCCGACGTGCCACAGCCCGTCATCGGTGAGCACCGCCGCACGCAGGGGCGTGGCCTGTTCGATACGGATACGGATCGACAGCCAGGGCAGCACCCCGGCCTTGGGCTGAAAATCGACAATCCTGGGCAACGGGTTGAGTTCGGCCCAGGCGAGGATTTTCACCACGTGCCCCGTGAACGCCCGCGCGTCGATTTCCAGGGGCACCTGGCGCGCATCTTCGGCGAACGGCGGCGCCAGCAGCTTGACCCGCTCATCGAACACGAACGGCGCATCGGCCAGCAACTGCTTGTGGTAGAACGCCCACATCACCGACGGCACCGGGTCCGTGCCCGGTTCGACCGCCGCGGCGTGGGCCGCCAACGGTAACCAGCAGGCCAACATGCAGTTCAGTCGCCAGTTCATCGCCTGCTCCTATTGGTACATTTCGGGCACTTCGTACTGCAGGCCGTAATGGCTGTAGATGGTTTGCAGCGAACCGTCGCGGATCAGGCCTTCCAGCGCCTCTTCCACCGCATAGGCCAACTGGCGATTGCTTTCGTGTACTGCCATGCCGATCTCCCAGCGCTGCCGGCCCATGCTCGGGTAAGCGTTTTGCGCCAGGGCCAGTTGCGGATCGCGTGCCTGATGCACCTGCCAGTCGATCTCGCCGCGCATCGCCATCACCGCGTCGACTTCACCGGCCTTCATCGCCGCGAACGCCTGGGGTACACCGGGGTAGTGATGGGTCTGGCGGGCGAGCATGCCGTTGAACACCGAGGTCAGGTAGAACGACGGCACGCTGTCGACTTCGACACCGATCGGGTGCTCCTCGAACACCGCCACGCTGGCGACCTTGTCCAGGCGGCGGCGGTCGTAGGCCACCTGCCATTGTTCGTTCTGGTACGGCCCGAACATCACCACATGGCCGTTTTCCAGTTCGCCCTGATCGTTACGCCTTTGCGCGTAGTCGTGGTCGTAGGGTGCGCGCATCATCAGGTCGGCCAGTTGCTGGTTATGCAACTGGCTGCCGCGCCAGATGTAGTCGCGCAGGTCGTCGTCGAGTTTTTCCCCGGCCGGCGCCCAGATCAATTTGAGCTGCACCCCCAGCGCCTTGGCCAGGGCCTCGGCCAGCTCCACGTCGACCCCGCGCGGGGTGCCACCGTCTTCGAAACTGTAGGGGGCAAAGTCCTTGTACACCGCCACTTTCAACTCACCGGCGGCGATCATCTGGTCATAGCTGCGCACCTGCGCCTGTGCCGTCTGGCAACACAGCAGGGCCAGGCCGAGCACATAAGCGAACAGGCGCATGGCTTACTCCTCGACGCGAACGCTGTCCAGGTAGGTGCGTACCGCCCACAAGGCTTCCTGGCTCAGGTAATCGGCCATTTTCGGCATATATACCCGGCCGTCGCGCACCGCGCCGTGACGCACGCGCTGCACAAACCACTCATCACCGGCCTCGCCCACATCCAGCATGCGCAAGTCGGGGGCGATGCCGCCGGACTTGGCTTCCAGGCCGTGGCAGGCGGCGCAGTTCTGATTGTAGGCGGACGAACCGATTTCCAGGGCTCGGTCGTGTTCAGGCGACGTGCGGTAAGGGTTCACTGCCGCCCAGCCGTCCTCGTCGACCGGCACGCCGGCGTCCTTGATCGAGGTCAGGCCCTTGGTTTCCACTGCTTGCGGGACCACGTTGCCGTGGGCCCAGGCCGAGCCTGCACCGATCACACCGGCCAACAGCCCGGCGACGAGCAAGGCATTGCGTTTTGTTGTCATTATTTTTGCCCTCAGGATTGCACGCAAAACCTCATTGCAGAGGTTATGGCAACCATCTTAGAAACCCTGGGGCATAGGCCGTATGCTGCTTTGGTGGCCGGCTTGTCCTCCCTTGGTAGTAGGGCTTGTGGGGCACGCCTAAAACAGCGGCGCCTCGGGAAGTCTTCCCGGCAACAGCGGGACTTTTTCCGTATCCGCGCAGCGCCCTGGCGCTCCACCCTGTGCAGGCCAAAACCTCCACTGGGAACTGCAACCATGATAATAAGATCGCTACCCGCCCGTTCGCCGCTGAGCCTTGCCGTGCAGGCTTTCCTGCTGGTCGGCAGCCTGTCCTTGAGTGCGGCCAGCTTCGCCGCCGCCGACCCTGCCGCGCCGTCCACCGCAAAGGCGACGCGCAACGTCACCTGGGAAGACATCGCCAACGACCACCTGAGCACCAAGGACGTGCTGCAATACGGCATGGGCACCAACGCCCAGCGCTGGAGCCCGCTGGCCCAGGTCAACGACAAGAACGTGTTCAAGCTCACCCCGGCCTGGTCGTACTCGTTCGGCGATGAGAAGCAGCGCGGCCAGGAATCCCAGGCCATCGTCAGCGACGGCGTGGTCTACGTCACCGGCTCCTACTCCCGCGTGTTCGCCCTCGACGCGAAGACCGGCAAACGCCTGTGGACCTACAACCACCGCCTGCCCGAAAACATCCGCCCGTGCTGTGACGTGGTCAACCGCGGCGCGGCGATCTTTGGCGACAAGATCTACTTCGGCACCCTCGACGCACGCCTGATCGCCCTCGACAAGAACACCGGCAAAGTGGTGTGGAACAAGAAGTTCGGCGACCACGCCGCCGGTTACACCATGACCGGCGCCCCGGTGCTGATCAAAGACAAGGTCAGCGGCAAGGTGCTGCTGATCCATGGCAGCTCCGGCGATGAGTTCGGCGTGGTCGGCCAGCTGTATGCGCGCGACCCGGACACCGGCGAAGAAGTGTGGATGCGCCCGTTCGTCGAAGGCCACATGGGCCGTCTGAACGGCAAGGACAGCACCCCGACCGGCGACGTCAAAGCGCCGTCGTGGCCGGATGACCCAACCACCGAAACCGGCAAGGTCGAGGCCTGGAGCCACGGCGGCGGCGCACCTTGGCAGAGCGCGAGTTTCGATGCCGAGACCAACACCATCATCGTCGGCGCCGGCAACCCCGGCCCGTGGAACACCTGGGCGCGCACGTCCAAGGACGGCAACCCGCACGACTTCGACAGCCTCTACACCTCGGGCCAGGTCGGTGTCGACCCGAGCACCGGCGAAGTGAAATGGTTCTACCAGCACACCCCGAACGATGCCTGGGACTTCTCCGGCAACAACGAGCTGGTGCTGTTCGACTACAAGGACAAGGACGGCAAAGTGGTCAAGGCCACCGGTCACGCCGACCGCAACGGGTTCTTCTACGTGGTCGACCGCAATAACGGCAAGCTGCAGAACGCCTTCCCGTTCGTCGACAACATCACCTGGGCCAGCCATATCGACCTGAAGACCGGTCGTCCGGTGGAAAACCCGGGCCAGCGTCCGGCCAAGCCGTTGCCCGGTGAAACCAAGGGCAAGCCGGTGGAAGTCTCGCCACCGTTCCTCGGCGGCAAGAACTGGAACCCCATGGCCTACAGCCAGGACACCGGCCTGTTCTACATCCCGGGCAACCAATGGAAAGAGGAATACTGGACCGAAGAGGTCAACTACAAGAAGGGCTCGGCGTACCTGGGCATGGGTTTCCGCATCAAGCGCATGTATGACGACCACGTCGGCACCCTGCGGGCGATGAACCCGACCACCGGCAAGGTGGTGTGGGAGCACAAGGAAGCCCTGCCACTGTGGGCCGGCGTACTGGCGACCAAGGGCAACCTGGTGTTCACCGGCACCGGCGACGGTTTCTTCAAGGCCTTCGACGCGAAAACCGGCAAGGAGCTGTGGAAGTTCCAGACCGGCAGCGGCATCGTCTCGCCGCCGATCACCTGGGAACAGGATGGCGAGCAGTACATCGGCGTCACCGTCGGCTATGGCGGCGCGGTGCCGTTGTGGGGCGGCGACATGGCCGAGCTGACCAAGCCGGTGGCACAGGGTGGGTCGTTCTGGGTGTTCAAGATCCCGAGCTGGGATAACAAGACCGCCCAAAAATAACCCGTCCCCAGCCCCGTCGTAGCAGCTGGCTGCTCGACAGCTGCTACGTCACGGGGTTGCTTCGTCTGGAGGTTCCAAGATGAACTATCTGCCCTTGTTACTCCTGCTCGCCCTGCCCCTGGCCCACGCCGATGACGGCGACGACACCCCGCTGGTCATCAACGGCTGCACCCTCGCCGAACACAGCCAATGCCCCGGCGCCAACCTCAGGGGCGCCAACCTGAGCAACCAGGACCTCAGCAAAATGAACCTGGCCGGCGCCGACCTGCGCGATGCGGACTTGCGCCACGCCAACCTCGACCTGGCCAACCTGGAAAAAGCCCAGTTGCAGGGCGCCAACCTGACCCGCGCCAGCCTGCAACAAAGCAACCTGCGCCTGGCCGATTTCACCGGTGCCACGCTGATGGCGATCCAGGGTTGGGGCCTGTTCGCCCAGGGAGCGCAGTTTGAAAACGCCAACCTGAGCGCGGCCTACCTGCAATTCGCGCGGCTGTCCGGGGCAAAAATGCGCAAGGCCAACCTGCGCGCCGCCGACCTGGAAATGACCTGGCTGAGCAAGGCCGACCTGCAAGGGGCGGATCTGAGCGATGCTAATTTGCAAGAGGCCAAGTTCGGTGAGAGC
Organism: Pseudomonas sp. Pse79; assembly: GCF_024519615.1. Classification (NCBI taxonomy): domain Bacteria; kingdom Pseudomonadati; phylum Pseudomonadota; class Gammaproteobacteria; order Pseudomonadales; family Pseudomonadaceae; genus Pseudomonas; species Pseudomonas sp. Pse79. The sequence continues at coordinate 252 of NZ_JALJRR010000051.1, read as the reverse complement.
AACCTGGAAAGCGCGGTCCTCACGGGCGCGCGGCAGCATTATGCGAATTTCCAGGATGCGAACATGGAAGGCTGCAAGGACTGCCCCACCACCTGGAATCGTTAGCACACCGCCATTTGAATGTAGGAGCGAGCTTGCTCGCGAAAAACCCGGGACCGCTGCGGGGGGTCAGGTTTTTCGCGTTATCGTTGACGGTCTTCGCGAGCAAGCTCGCTCCTACAGTGGGGTCTAGGTGCCCGCGCTAGGCATGGG
>NZ_JALJRR010000050.1:0-16026 GCF_024519615.1 Pseudomonas sp. Pse79 | reverse complement strand
GTTAGTCATAAACATAACCGTTTGCCTATCCCTTATCGTAAGGGGGAAACGGTGTTCTGTCTTTCATGGGGCTCGTTCACAATCCATCACCGATAAAGCTGGTGATTTTGCGCCTGACCGGCAGCAGTCGACCCAAAGCTGCCGCTAGTAGAAAGCAGCTTTCGACAATTAGCGATGGCTTTGCGCTCATCTACGGATGACCGGCCACTCCAGGAATGACACTCCTAGAGGACAGTGAGCGGCCCGCGATCATTCAGGCTAGACGTCAGATTGGCGTTCATTACCTTCCGCTGAGCTGACTGAAGCTTTGTGGTAGGTAACCATAATGGGATGGGTTGCATAATGCGCTCTGCCCCCACCATATGTTTTTGACTGCCATAAATTGCAGGATCCCGCAAAATCCATAATCTTCAACGGTTTTCAATTGGCTGATGTCTTTCTCCAGCAGCGCCACCATTTCTTCTAATTTCCGTACGTCACCTTCTTTTCCTCGAGCATAAGAAATCACATAGTTGAGATATTCCCTATGCCTCTCAAGCTCGCCTGCTTGAACTCCGCCAAAACCGGCCGAAAGGTAGGCATCACGGACTTGGTTGAACGGGTATAGGGCGCTTCGACGTTCATCAGTCCGCTCAAGAAATTCGATGAAAGCCTTGGCTCGCTTCTCCCCACCCAGCGCGTTAACCATCTGCACCCGCTCATATTCGAGCTCGTTACGCGCAACCTGTAGCATTTCTTCAGCGATTTGGATCTGAGTAGAAATGACTTTGTTGTCCAGCTGAGGATTTATCATCATGTTGGTTTCTCAACACCTAAGTGGTGTTCGAAGGCTATCTCTAGTAGGAAGTCGCGTCTGAGGACTAAGACTTTCGTCATAGTCCCCCTCTGCTTGGGCAAGCATTGAGCGGTCCTGTACCCGCTTTTTTTGGGGGCCATCAGCCAGTTCAATGGCCGTTTGCTGCCCTCCACGAGCGGCAGCTAAGGGTCGATTTCTGCCCAACGTGACAGGCAGAAATCGACCCGAAGCGGACCGTGGACAGTCTGCTCGCGACTCAGTAATGTGCATAGAGTGCATGTCATCTTACGTTTCCTGTCAAATGTCGCGTTTGCTAACACATCACTCCAGCTGGTCAATGTGTTATGCATGAATAAGGAACGCTGTCAAACATAAATGGCGGAAAAACGCGCCACTTGCACTGTCTGTTTAATGGTTGGCTTATCGATTTTCCAAGGGGTTGAAGATGATTTTGTACCACAGGACAGATATATATAACGCTTACAAAAAAGTAGTAAGCGGGCAAACCTGGAGCAAGGATGGTTACCAGCAAGCTAACTTCCACACCGAAAAGCATGGCGGTGGAAGCGACTGTAAAAATGAAATTACCCTGCACTTTAACTGGTCTGGCCGCTGCGTAAATGGTGAGCCAAGCAAATGGCCTGGCCCACCCAATGTCTTATTTGAAAGAAATTGGCCTGGCAATTCAAGTCTTTGGTCTTTGTTTTTATTTCCAGGAACAAAAGTTGGCTTAACCTTGACTGGTTACTCTAACATTGAAATTGGGGGGGGCGATGATGTCAAGCACAAAGAATTTATTTTGAATAAAATCAAAGAAATGACAATTGATCCTATTGATATTTCAGTGCCTACAGTAAGTAACCGCAAAATTATTTCCGTGCCAGAATTGCCAATGAAAAGCCTATTTTCAAGGCTGCTAGGAAAGTAAAACTGGATAATTGGCTGTGCGGGCACAAACAGCTGGCTGTGCTTATGCCTCGCAAACTTTGATCAGATATTTATTGTTCATTTGGTAAGGGGCAGAGCAAATATATGCCGCATACATTTCACATTCACCCAGAAAGCTTGAAGCGAAAATATGCTGTGTACGTTGTTGTGGCAAAGTCTAATGATCATATAGACCTATATGTAGGAAAGGTAGGCGATAACAGAGAGGGTTGCAATCCCCTCATATCTCGCTGTGGAAATCACTTTTCTTACAATGAAATTCATAGCCAAATAAGAAACAAAATCATAGCTCATGAAACTCGTGATTATACCTATGTCTTTGAGCACTTTGACTCATACTCAGAAAATCCTGAGGAGCGCAGAGTTTCGATTGATCGCATCAATGAAATGGAACGTTGGCTGAACCAGGAGATTCAAAAACTTGCTGCTAGCTACACAGGTCTAACCTTGATAAATCCATATAAAGGCACCGGCTATCTCAGGAAGCAGGAACGCACGAAAAGAGCGAGTTTTCGCACAAAAGAGGCCGAGACTAAAATTGATGCAACAGTTTCTGCGGTTCTTGCAGCGTGCGCCTAATAAATCGCTCGCTCCATCGCTGGAACTAGATAAAATTTGCCCCTGACAGGTCGATTCTACAATTCCGTAGAAAAAAGGCAGCGGTGTAAAAGAGCTGGGCTTCGCCAAACTCTATTTGGCCGAAAGTAGTGCGCAATTAATTCCTTCGGGCTAGAAGCGGTCAGGAGATGGTCCGCTTCTGGCCGTTATCTGCCTGATGCCTATGGCGGCTAGTCAGGTCGGAGGTATGGGCCCAATGGTACATAAATGGTACGAGATAAAGATAAATCAGCTGTAGGCCTTTGTTTTAAAGGCTCTTTGGTTCAGTAGTTCCAATCCATCATCGGCGCGACAGAGAAACGGCGGGAAAGTGGAGCTGTCTGTAGGGACATTGGCAATCTGAGTCAACGAGGCGAATGGCGCAGTTTATCGGGGATGTTTCTTAGGTGCCGGGGAGGTGTATTCCGTGACCTTCACCACTTCGAGCGGGGGGCGTTGCCGGGAAATATCCCACACTTTTCTCAGCTTGCCCCTCAGACCTCTCATAACTAACCTCTTCAAGCCGCTGCCAACCCAGTGGCCGGATGTGGAAGTCCGATCAAGCTGAAGGCGCTCAATCGCCCATAAACACCTACCGACGTTTTTTTACGTCTGTATGATTGCGTTATGGCGGCTGTGCGCGGGGCACTTCGGTGCGCCGGGTCCTTTAGCCCTGGTCTTCCACACCTGCGTACAGCTGCCACCCTCATGTGGAAGTGAGATGGGCAGTTCCTGAAACGCTAAAGGAGCTTCGCCATGTACAAGGTCACACCTAATCCGCCTTATGCTTCAAACGCTTTACCCGCTGACGCCAAGCTTCATGCTGCGGCTCAACGAGCGATTCCTCATTACTTGCCACCCTCTGAAGACGAATCACCGCTCGAACACCCAACCCACAACCTATTCCTCGTCAGCCCCGACATAGACACCGAAACCCTCCTGGCCAACGCTTCCGAAAATCTCGCGTCCGCCAGCGAAATGGCCGCTACCGTGGCTTTCAACCTCGACGAGTCCCAGCGCTCCATTGTCTTGGGCATTCAGCAACTGATCGACCTGAGCGCGCTACTCGTTGATCGGGCCCATGACCAAGTCGCTCGTGTCATCAGCCCGGCTACAGCCTGACAATCGACCTCTGCCGCCTTAGCCCAAGGCGGCAACCTGAACCCATTCTGTCTTCTGGCGAAGTTTCATCATTCCCTGTGCCGTTGAGGCCTACGATCATCTCTATGGGAAACCCCCGAACCCACAGGGAACTGAAAAAATGATCTCGAACCTTGTCAAAGTCGTGATGATCGCCGGCGCGTTGCTGTTGAGCGCTTGTTCGTCGGATTCGTCGGGCGTGAGTCGCGACCCTTGTTTTGCAGGGGGATGCCAGGCGTTTGGTGACCACAGCCCGAACAAGGCCGCCAAGATGAATTTTGGCGGCAGTGGGCTGGGTAGTAGTTATGGTGAGTATGGTTCTGGGTTGTTGCATGATGACTGATGGGGCAGTGGGGCAGTCAGGGATGTGTTGATTGAACCGCCGCTATCGGGAGCAAGCCCCCTCCCACATGAGGGGCTCCGACGCGTGAGGCTGCACGCTATCAAATAGCCATGCCTGTGACTTCACGTCGCGTCTGTCAGGCTTGACACTCACCCCGATCAGTCTTGCCAAAACGCCTATTTTAGAGCTGTCAATTAGCCAAACAGCGCATGATCGCCGGTTGGCGTGATATTCTGCGCGCCATCTTGGTCTAGTCTTTCTCCGGAACGTACACCCGTATACGTCCCGGCGGCTGGCTGTCGCCCAGGTAGCTGAAGCCAATAATGATAAGAAGTCAGCGCAGAAGGGACATAAAAGTGAGGTCGATACGTCGGCCTTGTGTGCCCACCCTGCGGTCTTTGAGTGAATGTGCAAACCCGGCGCTGCGTTGCCTGACGCCGCGTGATTGAGGGTTGCCCGGGCTCAGAGGCAGTGGGGCGGATGGCGTTTTATCATAGGTGCTACTGATGTTTAAGAAAGTAAACACGGCCCTGCTGGGGCTGGCTTTGTCGATGGGGATCACGTCCGTTCATGCGGAAGAGGCAAAGAAAGTCGATGTACTGCTGATCGGCGGCGGCATCATGAGTGCGACCCTGGGTGTCTGGCTCAACGAGCTGGAGCCGGGCTGGTCGATGGAAATGGTCGAGCGCCTCGACGGCGTCGCCGAAGAAAGCTCCAACGGCTGGAACAACGCCGGTACCGGTCACTCGGCCCTCGCCGAGTTGAACTACACCCCAGAAGACAAGAACGGTAACGTTGAGATCCCGAAAGCGGTCGAAATCAACGAAGCGTTCCAGATCTCCCGTCAGTTCTGGTCCTGGCAGGTCCAGCAGGGCGTGCTGAAGAACCCGCGTTCGTTCATCAACTCCACACCGCACATGAGCTTTGTGTGGGGCGATGACAACATCAAGTTCCTGAAAAAGCGTTACGAAGCCTTGCAGGCGAGCCCGCTGTTCGCTGGCATGCAGTATTCCGAAGACCCGGCGCAGATCGCCAAGTGGGTTCCGCTGATGATGGAAGGGCGTGACCCGAACCAGAAAATCGCGGCCACCTGGAGCCCGCTGGGTACGGACATGAACTTCGGCGAGATCACCCGCCAGTTCGTCGCTCACCTGCAAACCACGCCTAAGTTCGACCTGAAACTGTCGAGCGAAGTGCAGGACATCACCAAGAACGCCGACGGTTCGTGGCGTGTCAGCTACAAAAACCTGAAAGATGGCAGCAAAACCGAAACCGACGCCAAGTTCGTGTTCATCGGCGCCGGCGGCGGTGCCCTGCACCTGCTGCAAAAGTCGGGCATTCCTGAAGCCAAGGAATACGCGGGCTTCCCGGTGGGTGGTTCGTTCTTGGTGACCGATAACCCAACCATCGCCGAGCAGCACCTGGCCAAGGCCTACGGTAAAGCTTCGGTGGGCGCGCCGCCGATGTCGGTGCCGCACCTGGACACCCGCGTGCTGGATGGCAAGCGCGTGATTCTGTTTGGCCCGTTCGCGACCTTCTCGACCAAGTTCCTGAAAGAAGGCTCGTACCTGGACCTGCTGACCAGCACCACTACCCACAACATCTGGCCGATGACCAAAGTCGGTATTCGCGAATACCCGCTGGTCGAGTACCTCGCCGGGCAACTGATGCTGTCGGATGACGACCGCTTCAAGGCACTGCAAGAGTACTTCCCGAACGCCAAGCAGTCCGACTGGCGCCTGTGGCAAGCCGGCCAGCGTGTGCAGATCATCAAGCGTGACGAAGAGCAGGGCGGCGTGCTGAAACTCGGCACCGAAGTGGTCAGCTCCGCCGACAACACCATCGCCGGCCTGTTGGGTGCATCGCCAGGCGCGTCGACCGCGGCGCCGATCATGCTGACCGTGCTGCAGAAAGTGTTCAAGGACAAGGTCGCGACTCCGGCCTGGCAGGAAAAACTGCATCAGATCGTGCCAAGCTACGGCACCAAGCTGAACGACAGTCCTGAGGCTGTTGCCAAGGAATGGGCCTACACCGCCGGTATCCTGCAACTGACTCCACCACCAGCGATTCCGCAGATGACCGCTCCCAAGGCCACCGAGGCTGCCAAGCCTGCGGCTGAGCCGAGCAAACCGGCGTCTGATCTGGCGCTGTAAGACCTGGCCCTGAGACTGGGGCCGATCGGTCAAAAAAAGCCCGCTGAGCCAATAACGCTCAGCGGGCTTTTTGTGGGCGCGTGTTTATGCGCGGGGGTGGGTGCGCTCCACCGCAGGCAGTTCAACCGTTCGTTCGGCTGCCGCCAGCGCCGCCGTCAAGCCGGCTCGGTCCAGCACAACGCAATAGGCCGGTTTGGCCCGCTCGAAGCGCCAGCTTTCATCCAGCCCACCGGCATCCACGGCGTCGAAACCGAGTTCGTCGAGTAACTCGATCACTTGCGCTTTCGCCGCGGCGTCATCCGCCGCCACCGGCAGTGCGCGGCGGTCGGGTGCGCCGTGAGGGCGGGCGTCCCGCGTCAGGTCCGGTGCAAAGATTGCGTTGAATACCTTCACCACATGGGAATGCGGCAAATGCTCGGCGAGCAGCCGGCTGGTGGTGGTTTCAAAACGGTCCAATTCAGGGATATGCCCGTCGCGCTCGGGGTAGTAATTGTTGGCGTCCATCACTGTTTTGCCTTCCAGCCACTGCGCGGGCACGCTGCGGTAATGTTCCAGGGGGATCGCCACGAGGACCACGTCGCCAAATCTGGCTGCGTCTTGCGCGCTGCCCACTTTAACGCCCCAGATGCCGCTGAGTACGCTGCTCATGGACTGCGGGCCGCGGGAGTTGCTCAACATCACTTCGTGACCGGCCGCCAGCGCCAGTTGGGCCACCGCGCGTCCGATGAAACCTGCTCCAATCACGCCAATCTTCATGGCCTTGCTCCTGCAAAGTAGGGGAGCGGTTATGATGATTAACAATCACGGGGTGATAAACGAGCGTATTGGCGTGAGTGTCGTTACTGGGAGTTGGGAATGATGGACCGTCTTTCGAGCATGAATGCCTTTGTGGTCGCCGCCGAGTTGGGCTCGTATGCGCGAGCCGCCGAGCGTTTGAATATGTCGGCACAGATGGTGGCCAAGCATGTCACGGCGCTGGAGCAGCGCCTGGGTGCGCGCTTGCTCAATCGCACCACGCGCCGACAAAGCCTGACGGAGTTGGGTAGCGCTTACTACGAGCGTTGCAAGCATATCCTGACGGAGGCTGAGGCCGCCGATTCCCTGGCGCAGATCATGAATGACACCCCACGCGGCACGCTGAAAATCACCGCTCCGGTGACCTTCGGCTCCTATAGCCTGATGCCCTTGGTGACCGCGTTTTTGCGTGACAACCCCGATGTGAACATCGACCTGCACCTCACCGATCGTTTTGTCGACCTGGTGGAGGAAGGCTACGAAGCCGCCTTCCGCATTGGCCCCCCGGCGATCACGGGGCTGACCGCCAGGCCCCTGGCGCCGTATCGTCTGGTGGTCTGTGCGGCGCCGGCCTACCTGGCGGCACGAGGCACACCGCTGTGGCCGGCGGACCTTCAACAGCATGAATGCCTGGGCTACGCCTTCTGGTCACGCCCGGCGGATCGCGAATGGGTGTTCTACCAGGGCTCGGTCCCGCACACCGTGCAGGTTGCCAGCCGTTTGCAGATCAACGAAAGCAGGGCCTTGATGTCGGCCGCGCTGGATGGGTTTGGCATTGTGCTCGGCCCGGAAGATTTTCTGCGCCCGGCCCTGGCCAGGGGTGAGTTGGTGCGAGTGCTGCCGGACTTTGACGCGCCGAGCCGGCCCATGCATTTGGTCTACACCGCCAACCGCCAGCGTACCGCCAAGTTGCGGCGTTTTGTCGAGGCTGTGCTGGAGCGCTTTGGCCCGATTTGAGCGTTCAAATAGCGCCCCGGCCTTCTGTCTGTTCCTCGGGATGCACTGTCGGCAGGTTCAGCAACCCGACAGACACCACCTGTTAAAAAGTACCCAGGCCTTGCAGGAGCGCGGCTGGAACAAGGGGGGATTTTTTACTGAGGCAGGTGTGGGGCGTTAGCGCCCGAGGGGTTTGTATGTTGCTACGTTATGCAGCATTGGCGGCCATGGTCGTCGCGGCGTCCGGGTGTGTGCAAGAGCGTGTCGTGCATGAGCGTCGACCGGTAGAACGTGAGTATGTGGAAGTGGTCGCGCCACAACCGCCGCCGATGCAAGTGATCGAAGTCGAGCCGGCGGTGCGCGAAGGTTATGTATGGTCACGCGGGTACTGGCGTTGGGACGGTGGACGTTATGTGGCGGTACACGGCCATTGGGAGCCGGTGCGCGAGGGCTACCGTTATGTGCATCCGCATTGGGTGCAACGAAATGACGGTTACCACTGGCAGCATGGTGGCTGGGTTCGCTGAACCCCGCTCAGGCCAGTCGCTTCATGCCCGCAGCCTTGGCCGCATCGAGGTCAAAGGTGGCGGTGTACTCGCAGCCGGCTGCGTGGGCGCAGCGCGCTATCAGACAGTCGGCGAAATCGGCTTTGTTCGCCGAAAACCGCCGGAGCGCCTGCCAGATGATCTCGGCATGCTCGACGATCAATTCACGGGTTCGCAGCAGCGTTTCCAGTACCGCCACCACATCGCTCTTGGCTGATTGGTAGCAACTTTGTAACACCCATACCAACTCCACCACCGACACCAGGCTGACAAAGCCTGGCGACAGGGTGGTGAGGGATTCGATCAGCTCGGATGCCTTGGCGGATTGGACCGGATCATCCTGGGTGACATAGCGCACCAGCACATTGGTATCCAGGCCGATCATCGGGCTTTCGCTCCCTGTGCCGCAATCGCGCGGTTCATGTCCTCGATGGAAATGGCCTGGGCAGGCTTGCGGATCAGCCCCTTGAGGTCGTGAACGGTTTTGCTCGCGGCAATAATGGAAAATTTGCCGTCTTCCATTTCGACGAATTCAACCCGGTCTCCCGTTTCCAGGCCCAGGGCTGTCCTGACCTGGACGGGGATGGTGATTTGTCCTTTTGAAGTCAGCGTGGCGGTCGCCATATTGAAGGTCTCCATCGTGATGCTCCTTACCTTAGGGTAAGGCGTCTGGGAGAACAAGATCCGTTGGTCCATAGGTCGCTCCTCGGTGTGGGTCAGTCGGGCTTCGTAAAAACGATAGCCCGACGTCTCCCGCCGACAAGCCTGAACACAAGGTTAAAGCGCTACAGCATGTGTGCTGACTTATTGCACCACGCGGTAGCACGGCACATATGCCGCGCCACCCGGCAACTTCATGCGGTGCTGGGCGACGAACGCCTGCAGCAGTTCATCCAGCGGCTTCATGATGGCCGGGTCGCCATGGATCTGGTAAGGGCCGTTCTGCTCGATCAGGCGAATGCCCTTGTCCTTGACGTTGCCCGCCACAATCCCCGAGAACGCGCGACGCAGGTTGGCTGCCAGTTCATGGGGTGGCAGCGCGTGGTTCAGTTGCAGGCTGGCCATGTTTTCGTGGGTCGGGTCGAACGGGCGCTGGAAGCCTTCGTCGATCTTCAACAGCCAGTTGAAGTGGAACGCATCGTTACGCTCGCGGCGGAACTGCTTGACGGCCTTGAGCCCGGCGGTCATCTGGCGGGCCACTTCGGCCGGATCGTCGATGATGATCTGGTAGTGCGCCTGCGCGGCCTCGCCGAGGGTGGCGCCGACGAATGCGTGCAACTGTTGCAGGTACGGTGCGGCGTGCTTTGGCCCGGTGAGGATGACCGGGAACGGCAGGCCGCGGTTGTCCGGGTGCATCAGGATGCCCAGCAGGTAGAGGAACTCTTCCGCCGTGCCGGCGCCGCCCGGGAAGATGATGATGCCGTGGCCGACGCGCACGAAGGCTTCCAGGCGCTTCTCGATGTCCGGCAGGATCACCAGCTCATTGACGATCGGGTTCGGTGCTTCCGCAGCGATGATGCCCGGCTCGGTCAGGCCCAGATAGCGCCCGCCGTTGATGCGTTGCTTGGCGTGGGAAATGGTCGCGCCCTTCATCGGGCCTTTCATCACGCCGGGGCCGCAGCCGGTGCAGACGTCGAGGCTGCGCAGGCCCAGTTCGTGGCCGACTTTCTTGGTGTATTTGTATTCTTCGGTGTTGATCGAGTGCCCGCCCCAGCACACCACGATCTTCGGCTCGACACCCGGGCGCAGCGTGCGCGCGTTGCGCAACAGGTGGAACACGTAGTCGGTGATGCCCTGGGAGTTGCTCAGGTCGATGCGCTGGCTGTCCAGTTCGTTCTCGGTGTAGACGATGTCGCGCAGGGCGCTGAACAGCATTTCGCGGGTACTGGCGATCATTTCGCCATCGACGAAGGCGTCGGCCGGGGCGTTCAGCAGTTCCAGGCGCACGCCGCGATCCTGCTGGTGGATACGCACTTCAAAGTCTTTATAGGCGTCGAGGATGGTTTTGGCGTTGTCGATGTGCGCGCCGGTGTTGAGGATGGCCAGGGCGCACTGGCGGAACAGGGTATAGATGCTGCCGGAGCCGGCTTCGCTCAGTTGCTGGACTTCACGCTGGGAGAGTGTTTCGAGGCTGCCCTTGGGGCTGACGGAGGCATTGATGACTTGACGTTGGGGCATTCTGATTCCTTGAAAGCACAGCCACCGCGCCCGTCATGGGGGCGATGACTTGAGAAGAATGGGCGCCGGATACGGTCGCACGAGACGGCTATTTTCGCTGGCCCGCAGGCGCTACGCAAATACTGTCCAGCCCCATCATGCCGCAGAACCTACTGGATCAGCTTCCAGTTTTTGTAGAAAACCCGACGCAGCGTGAACACCAGGCCGGCAAACCCTGTGATCACGGCATTGAGGACGGCGGGCAACGCGGTCGGCCGCACGATATCAATGAACAGGCAGTAGCGCTTGGCATCGTTCTTGTTGAAGGACGCATGCATCAGCGTGTCATCGAAGATAAACAGTGGGTCGTCGTGCCAGTAATGCTTGTGTTTGCCCACCTGGATGTACACGCCCTCATGGTGAGGCGCCGGCGCCATGTTATAGAGCACCCGGAACATCATGCGCAGGGGGCCGAAGTGGAAGGAGGTCGAACGGTTTTCGTTGAACACCGACACGCCGATGGTCTTCACGAACGGCAATTTCTTGCGCAGTTCCGGGATGTCCAGGGTGGTTTCGATCGGCCGGCCGTACCATTGGAAAAACAGCATGCCGCGTTTCTTCTCGGCCATGCGTTCGTCCAGGTAGCCGATGATTTCATCCTTGTGGGCCATGGCGTCGTCGATCACCTGTTGCAGGTCTTCACGCCAGGCGGGCGGCAGGTCTCGCATCGTGTAGACGTGGCGGTTGCGGCTGCTCAGCAGGTCGAACAGGGTGTTGAACGGTGCCAGCAGCCAGGTATTGCGGCCGCTGCCGATGAAATATTTCTTGAAGGTGTCGCGGTCATACAGGCCGTTACGCAGGAAATCATAGATACCGCAGACCAGCACGAGGCCGAGGAACACCACGGTGGTCAGGGGAAAGAGGTAGATAATCAGCAGGACGCCGAATGCCCAGGCGAACGACACGGCTTTTTTGCGTAACGCAGATTTACTCATGAAACTCAGCTCCAGCTGGACTCCATTCGACAGGTCCAGATGCGTGGCTGCGAGTGGTGGGGTTGCGAAACATATCGAAACAATCTCGTCATGATAAGACGTTCTCAGGACGATGGGCGTTTTAAATATTGCGAAATTGTGAAGAACTGACACAGTTTTTAACCCGCGGCGCGGCTTGCGCGGCGAGTTTGGGATTGGATTTTGTAAACAGAAGATTTGCGACTATCGTGACGCTTCGGTTTTTTGGACGTCATAGACCGGTACGATTACGTTGAATGGCCACCATTGGCCTTCGGCACCTTGGAAGAGGCAGAAATTTTATGATCATCAAACCGCGGGTTCGTGGCTTTATCTGTGTGACCGCTCACCCTGTTGGCTGTGAAGCGAACGTCAAGGAACAGATCGACTACGTCACCCAACACGGCGTCATCGAAGGCGGCCCGAAAAAGGTGCTGGTCCTCGGTGCTTCCACCGGTTACGGTCTGGCCGCGCGCATCAGTGCTGCGTTTGGCTGCGGCGCCGATACCCTGGGCGTGTTTTTTGAGAAAGAAGGCGAAGAAGGCAAGCTGAGCTCCGCCGGCTGGTACAACAGCGCCGCGTTCGAGAAGTTTGCCGTCGAAAAAGGCCTGTACGCCAAGAGCATCAACGGCGACGCGTTCTCTGACGAGATCAAGCGCCTGACCATCGAGACCATCAAGAAAGACCTGGGCAAGATCGACCTGGTGGTCTATAGCCTGGCCGCGCCACGCCGCACCGACCCGCAGGGCGTGGTGCACAACTCCACGCTCAAGCCGATCGGCAAGGCCGTGACCCTGCGCGGGATCAACACCGACAAGGGCGTTGTCGTCGACACCACCCTTGAGCCGGCCACCCAGGAAGAAATCGACGGCACCGTGAAAGTCATGGGCGGCGAAGACTGGCAGCTGTGGATCGACGCCCTGCGTGAAGCGGACGTGCTGGCCGAAGGCGCCAAGACCACGGCGTTCACCTACCTCGGCGAGAAGTTGACCCAGGATATCTACTGGAACGGCTCCATCGGCGAAGCCAAGAAGGACCTGGACAAGAAAGTCCTGACCCTGCGCGACAACCTGGCCGCACTGAAGGGCGACGCCCGCGTGTCGGTGCTCAAGGCTGTGGTCACCCAGGCCAGCTCGGCGATCCCGATCATGCCGCTGTACCTGTCGTTGCTGTTCAAAGTGATGAAAGAGCAGGGTACTCACGAAGGTTGCATCGAGCAGGTCTATGGCCTGTTCAAGGACAGCCTGTACGGCCGCGAGCCGAAGCTCGACGCCGACGGCCGCCTGCGTGCCGACCTGGCCGAGCTGCAACCGAAAGTCCAGGACGCCGTGGCTGCGCTGTGGAATCAGGTCACCGACGACAACGTCAACGAGATCAGCGATTTTGCCGGCTACAAGGCTGAGTTCCTGCGCTTGTTCGGCTTTGAGATCGACGGCGTGGACTACGAGGCTGACGTGAATCCGACCGTGAAGATCAACGGTCTGGTCCAAGCCTAAACACGCTCGAAAAACATGTGGGAGCGGGCTTGCCCGCGATTGCAGTGGGTCAGCCGAAACTTCCGGCACTGACAAACCGCCATCGCGAGCAAGCCCGCTCCCACATTCGTTGTGTGTAAAGCCATCGCGATCTGCCAGACTCCATCCGCTATCAACTCACGCTAACGGAGGATCTGATGACGATTCGTGCAGTCGTTTTTGATTTTGGCGGTGTCCTGTTCGATTGGAGCCCGCAGCACCTGTACCGCCAGCTGATCGCCGATGAAGAGGAGCGGCAATGGTTCCTCGACAACATCTGCACCCAGGCCTGGAACACCGAGCAAGACGCCGGTCGCACCCTGGCCGAGGCGACGCGCAGCCTGGTCGCGCAATATCCCCAGCACGAAACCTTGATCACGGCCTACTACGACCGCTGGCATGAAATGCTGCGCGGGCCGTTGCCCGAGGGCGTGGCCATTCTCAAGGCGCTGCATCAGGCCGACGTGCCGCTGTTCGGGCTCACCAATTGGTCGGCCGAGACGTTCCCCTATGCGCGGGCCAACTACCCGTTCCTGCAGTGTTTTCGCGATATCGTGGTCTCCGGCGAGTTGAAGGTGATCAAGCCCGATGCCGCGATCTATCACGCCAGCCTCGGCCAGGTGCGTGCTCATCTGCCGGATATCCAGCCTGCCGAAGTGGTGTTCATCGATGATGTCGCGGGCAATATCGACGCGGCTATCGCGCTGGGCTGGCAAGGCATTCACCACGTTTGCGCCGAGCGCACCGCTGAGCGTCTGCGTGAATTGGGCGTGGGCTTTTAGCGCGCCCATTTCTCCAGGGCAAAATCCACGAACGCCCGCAGTTTAGGCAGGCGGTAACGATCTTGGCCGTACAGCAAATGCATGGGGCGGCGGGGCAGTTGATAGGCGGTCAGCAAGGCCACCAGCTTCCCGCTCTGCAGGTCGGGCTGCACCAGGGCATCGGGCAGCATGACGATGCCCATGCCTTGCACTGCCGCCTGGCGCAGGGCTTGCGAGCTGTTGATGGTCAGCGAGCCGGACACCGGAATCTCCACTTCGCCGTCCGCGTCGCTCATGCGCCACAGTTTGTCGGCGTTACGCCAATCGTCGCCGGATGGGTAGGCGAAGGCCAGGCAGTCGTGTTGTTGCAGATCCTCGGGCGTTTGCGGCGTGCCGCGTCGCGCCAGGTAATCCGGCGCGGCGCACAGGGTGATGGTGTAGTCCTGCAGGGGCCGGGCGATCAGGCTTGAGGGTTCCAGCTCGCCCAGGCGGATGGCCACGTCGAAGCCGCTGTCGACCAGGTCCATGCGTTGATTGCTGAGCACCACGTACAGCTTGATCAGCGGGTAACGTTGGGAAAATTCGCTCAAGGCCGGCGCCAGGCGTTCGGTGCCGAAGGCGGGCGGGGCGGTGATGCGCAGGGTGCCCTTGGGCACGTCGCTGTGGGCCTGCTCGGCCAATTGCTCGGAGTCGGCCACCAGCCCCAGCACTTCCAGGCAGCGCTGGTAATACTGCCCGCCGAATTCCGTGAGGCTTTGCTTGCGCGTGGTGCGCTTGAGCAGGCTGACCCCCAGGCGTTGCTCCAGGGCGCGCAAATGGTTGCCGACCATGGTGGTCGACATCCCACTGGCATGGGCCGCGGCGGTCATGCTGCCGGTCTCGACCACTTTCACATACACCGACATCGCCTGGAACAGATCCATTATCAAGCCCTGGTTTAAAGTCATTGCAGAAAAGCACAGTTTATCCAGCTTGGGTGGCTAACGATACTGGACCCATCCCAACCCAGCACTGGAGCTTGCCACCATGACCGCCGCTTGCCTGATGACCACTTACCAACCCTTGGCCTTGAGCTTTGCGCGTGGCCTGGGCACGCGCCTGTGGGACCAGCAGGGGCGCGAATACCTGGACGCCGTGGCAGGCGTGGCCGTGACCAACGTCGGACACTCCCATCCGAAACTGGTGACAGCCATCAGCGAACAGGCCGGGTTGCTGTTGCACACCTCCAACCTCTACAGCATCGATTGGCAACAACGTTTGGCCCTGCGTCTGACCCAACTGTCGGGCCTCGATCGTGCGTTTTTCAACAACTCCGGCGCCGAAGCCAACGAGACCGCGCTAAAACTGGCGCGGCTGCACGGCTGGAAAAAAGGCATCGAGGCGCCGTTGGTGGTGGTGATGGAAAACGCCTTCCACGGCCGCACGCTGGGCACCATGGCGGCCAGCGACGGGCCTTCGGTACGCCTGGGGTTCCAGCGCTTGCCGGGGGATTTTCTCAAAGTCGGCTTCGGCGACCTGGCGGCGCTGGAGGCGATCACGCAAACGTTCGGCACGCGCATCGCAGCGGTCTTGCTGGAACCGATCCAGGGCGAAAGCGGGGTGCAAGTGGCGCCGCCGGGTTACCTGAAAGCCCTGCGCGCTCACTGCACGCGCCACGGCTGGCTGATGATGCTCGATGAAATCCAGACCGGCATCGGCCGCACCGGTGCCTGGTTTGCCTTCCAACACGAGGGCATCGTGCCGGACGTGATGACCCTGGCCAAAGGCCTCGGCAACGGCGTGCCCATCGGTGCCTGCCTGGCCAGGAACGTGGCGGCCGACTTGTTCACTCCGGGCAGCCACGGCAGCACGTTCGGCGGTAACCCATTGGCCTGCCGGGTGGGTTACACCGTGCTGGAGATCATTGAAGAACAAGGCCTGCTGCAGAATGCCGCGCAACAGGGCGAGCGCTTGTTGGCCCGCTTACGGGTGGAGTTGGATGAGCACCCGCAGGTCTTGGCGATTCGCGGCAAGGGCTTGATGATCGGCATCGAGCTGGCAGACCCGTGTCGCGAGCTGGCCCTGCGCGCCGCCGAGGAACATGGGTTGTTGATCAACGTGACGCGGGGCAAGGTGATTCGCCTGCTGCCGCCGCTGACCCTGGAGGCCAAGGAGGTCGAGATGATCGTGCGGGCCATCACCCGCTTGCTGGATTGAAATGAGATCCCCTGTGGGAGGGTGCTTGCCCCCGATGGCGGTGTATCAGTCGAGCAATCTGCAACTGACACACCGCCATCGGGGTGTACAGACGGAGACATCCTTTACAAACGAGACCGGGGACATCCTTTA
>NZ_JALJRR010000004.1:258998-294760 GCF_024519615.1 Pseudomonas sp. Pse79 | reverse complement strand
GCACGCCTACCAATGGCACGTTCTACACCGATGCGGCCATGACCAAGCCAGTGACCGGCGCTATTGATGCCGTCAACGGCGAAGCCACCGTTTACTTCAAACCAAACGAAAACTTCAACGGCACGGCGAACTTCACCTACACCGCGACCGACGGCGGTATCGCTGACGGCGGCAGCCCGCTGACTTCGGCGCCTGCCAATGGCACCATCACCGTGACTCCGGTCAACGACGCGCCAGTGGCTGCGGCCACTACCGCAACGGGTGCTGAAGATCCAAGCGTAGGTATCGCGGTCAAACTGAGCGCGACCGACGTAGACGGCGTGACAGACGTGAAATCCTTCACCGTCGGCACGCCTACCAACGGCACGTTCTACACCGACGCGGCGATGACCAAACCGGTGACCGGTTCCATTGACGCGGTCAACGGCGAAGCGACCGTTTACTTCAAGCCGAACGCGAACTTCAACGGCACCGCGAACTTCACCTACACCGCCACCGACGGCGGTATCGCTGACGGCGGCAGCCCGCTGACCTCAGCGCCTGCTAACGGCACTATCAGCGTGACTCCGGTCAACGATGCACCAGTGGCTGTGACCACTACCGCAACGGGTGCTGAAGACCCAAGCGTAGGTATCGCGGTCAAGCTGTCCGCCACCGACGTAGACGGCGTGGCAGACGTGAAATCCTTCACCGTCGGCACGCCAACCAACGGCACGTTCTACACCGACGCGGCGATGACCAAGCCAGTGACTGGCTCGATCGACGCAGTCAACGGCGAAGCCACGGTTTACTTCAAACCAAACGCGAACTTCAACGGCACCGCGAACTTCACTTACACCGCTACCGACGGCGGTATTGCTGACGGCGGCAGCCCGCTGACCTCAGCACCTGCCAACGGCACCATCACCGTGACCCCGGTCAACGATGCGCCAGTGGCTGTGACCACTACCGCAACCGGTGCTGAAGACCCAAGCGTAGGTATCGCGGTCAAACTGAGCGCCACCGACGTAGATGGCGTGGCAGACGTGAAATCCTTCACCGTCGGCACGCCAACCAACGGCACCTTCTACACCGACGCCGCCATGACCAAGCCGGTAACCGGCTCGATTGATGCCGTCAACGGCGAAGCCACCGTTTACTTCAAACCAAACGCGAACTTCAACGGCACCGCGAACTTCACCTACACCGCCACCGACGGCGGTATTGCTGACGGCGGTAGCCCGCTGACCTCGGCACCTGCCAACGGCACCATCACCGTAACTCCGGTCAACGACGCGCCTGTGGCTGTGACCACTACCGCGACCGGTGCTGAAGATCCAAGCATAGGTATCGCGGTCAAACTGTCCGCCACCGACGTAGACGGCGTGGCAGACGTGAAATCCTTCACCGTCGGCACGCCTACCAATGGCACGTTCTACACCGATGCGGCCATGACCAAGCCAGTGACTGGCTCGATTGACGCCGTCAACGGCGAAGCGACCGTTTACTTCAAGCCGAACGCGAACTTCAACGGCACCGCGAACTTCACCTACACCGCCACCGACGGCGGTATCGCTGACGGCGGCAGCCCGCTGACCTCAGCGCCTGCTAACGGCACCATCACCGTAACTCCGGTCAACGACGCGCCTGTGGCTGTGACCACTACCGCGACGGGTGCTGAAGATCCAAGCGTAGGTATCGCGGTCAAACTGTCCGCCACCGACGTAGACGGCGTGGCAGACGTGAAGTCCTTCACCGTCGGCACGCCAACCAACGGCACCTTCTACACCGACGCCGCCATGACCAAGCCGGTAACCGGCTCGATCGACGCGGTCAACGGCGAAGCCACCGTTTACTTCAAGCCGAACGCGAACTTCAACGGCACCGCGAACTTCACTTACACCGCCACCGACGGTGGTATTGCCGACGGCGGCAGCCCGCTGATCTCGGCACCTGCCAACGGCACCATCACCGTAACTCCGGTCAACGACGCGCCGACTGCGAGCAATGGCTACGTAGAAAGCAACGAAGACACCCCAGTCGAGCTGAAATGGTCGACGTTCGGGGTCAACGATGTGGATTCCACGGACCTGAAAGTCGTCTTCACCAGCCTGCCCAACGGTGCCATCGAGTACAAAGTCGACGGTGTCTGGGTCAAGCTCAGCGCGGCTGATCTGAAAACCGATACGTCGCCGGGCAAGGCCTTCAGCCAGGCCGACTTCGACAATCACAATGTGCGTTACAGCCCAGCGGCCAACGAGTCGGGCGATAACAGCTTCGGCAACGCCGGCGTCGGTAACAAGCAGGGTGATTACACCGAGCTGAAGTTCCAGGCGACCGACGGCCAGCTCAACAGCGATACGAAAACCATCACCGTGGATATCCACCCAGTGACGGACGTTCCTGTCGTGACCGTCGGCGCATTCGGTGACGTGCCAACCGGCTTGACCATTCAAACCTGGACCGGCGGCAACCTGCCGGGTGCATTGGGTACGAACGGCAATGGGGTTGTTCAGTCCAGCGATTTGATCCGGGTCATCAACGCTCAAACGCCTGACAGCGCAGCCTCCACGGGTGTGACCGCCAACGTGAGCAACGGGAATGTGGTGGAACTCACCGCGACCAAAGTCTCCGGCCTGATTTACCTGGAAGCCGGCAAGAGCTACAGCTTCACCGGCAGCGCCGATGACAGCCTGGCGGTTACCGTCGGCGGCAAGTTGGTGTCGACCGAGACCTGGAGCCAGGGCACCGGGATCAACGCAACCCCCTTCACGCCGACAGAGTCGGGTTATTACACCCTCGACATCTATCACTACAACCAGGCCGGTCCGGGCAACTACGACGTCAATGTTTCGATCAACAACGGCCCGTCGATGGCGTTGGGCAGCAGCGGCGTGCAGACCTATACCAGCCTGGAAGCGTTGAAAGCCGCCGGGGCGGTGTTTGACGATGCTCATGTGGTCAACGGAGAAGGTTATTACACCGGCTACGTTTATAACCACGGCCTGGAAGACACTGCGATCAAGATCAGCCCGATCACGACCACGTTTGTCGACAATGACCAGTCGGAATCGCACAAGGTAGAAATCAGCGGCCTGCCTGAAGGCGCTGTCATCACCGACGGCGCCACGGGCCACAGCTATACCTCGACGGGTGCGACCACCCAGTACGATGTCAGCAATTGGAACCTGGCTACCCTGACCGTCACTCCGGCCAAGGATGCGACTGCCAATTTCGATCTGACTGTGACGGCAACGGCCAAAGAGTTGAGCACGCAGGTTGAAGAAGTCACGACTGGCAAGGTGAGCGTGGTGATCACTGCGGTCAACGACGCGCCGGTGGCTGTGGCCACTACTGCGACGGGTGCTGAAGACCCAAGCGTAGGTATCGCGGTCAAACTGAGCGCGACCGACGTAGACGGCCTGGCGAACGTGAAATCGTTCACCGTCGGCACGTCGACCAACGGCACCTTCTACACCGACGCGGCCATGACCAAACCTGTGACCGGCGCGATTACCGCAGTCAACGGTGAAGCCACCGTTTACTTCAAGCCAAACGCGAACTTCAACGGCACGGCGAACTTCACCTACACCGCGACCGACGGCGGCAACGCTGACGGCAGCAATGTACTGACCTCGCCAGCAGCCAACGGCAGCATCACCGTGACTCCGGTCAACGATGCGCCGGTTGCAGCGGCAACCACCGCGACCGGTGCTGAAGATCCAAGCGTAGGCATCGCGGTCAAGCTGAGCGCGACCGACGTCGATGGCCTGACCAACGTCAAGTCGTTCACCGTCGGCACGCCAACCAATGGCACGTTCTATACCGACGCGGCGATGACCAAAGCGGTGACCGGCGCGATTACCGCGGTCAACGGCGAAGCCACGGTTTACTTCAAACCGAACACAAACTTCAACGGCACGGCGAACTTCACCTACACCGCCACCGACAGCGGCAACGCTGACGGCAGCAACGTACTGACCTCGCCAGCAGCCAACGGCACCATCACCGTGACCCCGGTCAACGATGCGCCAGTGGCTGCAGCAACCACCGCGACCGGTGCTGAAGATCCAAGCGTAGGCATCGCGGTCAAGCTGTCTGCCACCGACGTAGACGGCCTGGCGAACGTGAAATCGTTCAGCGTCGGCACGCCAACCAATGGCACCTTCTACACCGACGCAGCGATGACCAAACCCATGACCGGCGCGATTACCGCGGTCAACGGCGAAGCCACGGTTTACTTCAAACCGAACGCGAACTTCAACGGCACGGCGAACTTCACCTACACCGCCACCGACAGCGGCAACGCTAACGGCAGCAATCCGCTGACCTCGGCCCCGGCCAACGGCACTATCACCGTGACCTCGGTCAACGACGCACCGACCCTGGACCTGAGCACCACAGACGGTTCCGTCCTCACCAGCTACAGCACGGCCTACTCGGAGCGCAGTACGGGTGGGATAGCGATCACCGGCAACGTAGCCATCGGTGACGTCGACAGCAGCCAGATGCAAAGCGCGACCATCACCTTGAAAAACGCCAGCGCGGGCGACCAGCTCAGCTCGAGCCTGGTGACCGTGGGCGGTACTTACAACGGCGTCACCCTGACCAGCGTCGGCACCGACGTCAGTGGCAAAATCGTCCTGACCCTGTCGGGCGCGGCTGACACGGCCACCTACAAGTCGTTGCTCGAGTCGTTCCAGTACTCCAGCACCAGCAAGTATCCGACCACGGGTGATCGCACTGTCGAGATCGCCGTGAAGGACAACGCAGGTGCTGACAGCCTGAGTTCGTCGGTGGCCACCAGCACCATTACCGTTACGCCACAGACTTATGTGGTGACGGAAGGCGGCGGCGCCGCCGATGTCGTCGACCTGAGCAGTACCTCGGCCAACAACATGGTGGTCGGTGACAAAGGCGGTATCGTCAATGCGGGCAGCAACTACAACATTGCCTTCATCGTCGATACCTCGGGCAGTATCGGCAGCAGTGCGATGAAGTCGATCAAGGCGCAGCTTGCGAGCGTGTTCGATACCTTGATCAGCAATGCCGGTAAAAGCGACTCGGGTGTTGTGAAGGTACTGCTGGTCGACTTCGATACGCGGGTTGAAGCGCAGGTCTCGGTCAACCTCGCCGACAAGGACGCCGCTAAAGCGGCCTTGCAGGCTGTGTTGACTCAGATGACGTCAAAATCGAGCGACATGACCAACTATCAGGATGCGTTCAACGCCGCCACCAACTGGTTCAAAGGCGATGAAGCCACGAGCAATGTGGGTGCAAAAAACCTGACGTACTTCATTACCGACGGTGAGCCGAACATGTACACCGCCATTCAGGGTAACCCTCTCCTGGGCTCGACCAGTTGGTTCGGCTCGAATGTTTACTTTGATAGCATCGTCAATAGCGGCAATTACGTCTTGGGTCAGACCAACTCGGTCACAACGACAATCAACGGCAGGACGCAGGTGATTGTCGATGGCGACGGCAAGGTCTATTCCTACGATGATTGGGGTAATAAAAACCTCGAAGGCACCGTGGTGGCCAACAGCAGCGGCGGCTTTGACGTGGCGTCGGTCTACAACGATTCCAGCAACGCCATGAGCAACGCCAAGTCGGCCTACTCCGATCTGGTCAACGCGGTTCCAGGCAAGGTTGTCGTCGAGGCCATCGGTCTGGGCTCGAACATTGATACCGCTGTGCTCAAGCAGTTTGATACCGATCATAACGTCTCCACGATCGACACCGCGAAGCTGGCGGATGCCATCACCGGCCACGCGGCCGATACCGGCGCCGACACCCTCACCGGTGGTTCGGGCAACGACATTCTGTTCGGCGACCTGATCAGCTACAACAACCTTGAAGGCAGTGCTGCACTCAAGGCGTTTGCGGCCGACAAACTGGCCACGACCGTCGATCACATCGATGACCGTACCTTGCACCAGTTCATCACCGAACACGTCGCTGACGTGGGTGCATTGGCCAGCGCGTCGAACATCTACGGCACCAACGACGGCGCTGACAAGCTGATCGGCAACGCCGGCGACGACATTCTGTTCGGCCAAGGCGGTAACGACGTGCTCAACGGCGGGGCGGGTAACGACATCCTGGTGGGCGGCAAGGGCAATGACACCCTCACCGGCGGCGCGGGGGCGGATACCTTCGTGTGGCTCAAAGGGGATACCAACACCGGGACTGGCGTCGATACCATCACCGACTTCAAGCACAGCGAAGGCGATAAGTTGGACCTGTCCGATTTGCTGCAAGGCAGTAACGACACCAACCTGACCAACTACCTGAAGTTGAGCACCGACTCGGCGGGCAACTCGACGCTGAGTGTCAGCAGCAGCGGTTCGTTCACGGCGCAGGGTGGCGGTACGGCCGATGTTACGATCAAGGTCGATGGCGCCAGCTGGGGCAGTGGCAGTGCCGCGATCAACAGCCTGATCGCCGGTGGTGATCTGACCGTCAAGCATCACGACTGATCACCCTGGAGCGCCAATCTTTCGGGATTGGCGCTCCGTGGGCACCAGCTTCGGGAAAATGTGTGTAATCTCTGTAGGAGCCAGGTGCGGCGCCTGCAGGGATTTTTTATTGGGAGAACGCTGATGTTCTACGTGCAACGCGATCAATACAACGCTTTGGTTCGCGTCGAGGCGCAGGCCTTCGCCGAATCCACCGGGACTCTACCGGCGGATCATCAGGACATTCAGGCGTGGTTTGCCACGGATGTGATCGACAACAGCCTCAAGCAGCTCCAACAGAGCGACTCCGAGATGATTCGGGTGCTCGATGACTTGATCCAGGTGCTGACCGCCAAGGGCGTGATCCGCATCACTGACCTGCCGCCCGCCGCGCAGGTCAAGGTGATGGAGCGTACCCAGGCACGGACGGCGCTGGGCGGTTTGAGTGAGCTGATCAATGACGATGAAAGCGGTTTGATCTGAGGCGCACGCACCTCTTTCACAGCATGAGCGTCAAGCCGGCCTGATTACTCGGCGCTCCACGTCCACGGCGCGGGTTCACCGACCAGTTGGCCTTGCACCCCTTCGATGCCCATCTCGCGAATCACGCGCAACTCACCTTCGGTTTCCACGCGTTCTGCAATCAACGGCAAATCGATGCTGTGGGCGGCACGCTGGATCGCCTCGATAAAAAAGCGCTTGTGGCTTTCCTGATCAATGGTCCGGATGTAGCTGCCGTCGATTTTGAGGTACGCCAGGCCCAGGTTCGCGAGGTTGCCGATCATGCTGAAACGCCCGCCGAAACGTTGCAGGCCGAGGCTGTATCCGAGGCTGCGCAGGCGCCGGGTGAGACGCTCCAGCTGGGCTTGCTCGGGCACTTGCTCTTCGCCGATCTCCAGCGTCAGGCGCGTACCGAGTGTCGGGTGTTGCGCCAATCGCTCGAACATCCGCTCCAGGGCTTGTGGGTCATTCAAGGTCGCCGCCGAGAGGTTCAACGCCACCGATTGGTTGTGCTGTGCCAGGTGTTTGATCACCAGGTCGAGCATCAGTTGGTCAAGGCGTGCGGTCCAGCCGAAGCGCTCCAGCCAGGGCAGGAAGTGCCCCGCCGCAATGGTCTGGTCCTGGTTGTCGAGCAGGCGCGACAGTACCTTGTAGTGCAGCACCTGACGGGTATCGCTGCTACTGACCACCGGCTGGAAAAACAAGCGGAAGCGCCCCTGATTCAGGGCCTCGTCGAGCAGGGTGTGCCAGCTATGCGGATCGTCGCTGACGGTGTCCCGGGTCTGGCGCTCCAGGCATACCCAGGTTTGGCCGCTACTGGCTTCAGCCTGGGCCAGGGCCTGATCGGCCAGCTTCAACAGGTCGGCCGAGGCATCGCCGGGGTTGTAGGGCGCGAGGCCGATGTAGGCCACGCTCTGCATGTCTGTGGCGCCCGTTTCGTACAGGCTCTGCAGGGTGGTTTCCAGCGCCTGGGCCAATTGCACCGCTTCGTGACGCACCAGGCCCGGGGCAAGCACCGCGAACTCGCCGCCGCGGCTGCGGGTGATCAGGTTGTGGGTTTCCGGGTACTTGGCGCAGGTCCGCACCAGTTGCTGGCTGACGGCTTGCAGCAGTTGGTCGGTGCGTTGCCCGCCCAGGCGCTGGTTGAGACCGGCGAGGTCATTGACCCGCAAGATCAGCAGGTAGCCTGAACTGGCTTCTTCCAGGTTGCTGACCCGCGAGTTGAGCTGCATCTCGAAATAGCGCCGGTTGGCCAGCCCGGTCAGGCTGTCCTGGTAGGACTCCACGCGCAGCTTCTCGCTGCGCTCGGTCTGTTCATTGAACAACGCCTTGAGCTTCTCGACCATCTGGTTCATGGCCTGCACCACGCGTCGCAGTTCGGGAGTGCGGGGCAGGTCGGGCAAACTGATGAATTCGCGCCGCGCGATGGCGTGGGACTGTTCGACCATATAGTCCAGCGGCTTCAACTGACGGCGCAGCAACAACGCGCCGAGCACCGCACTCGCGGCGCCGCAGAGCAGCAACCAGCCCAGGCTGCCCAATGCGCTCTGCCACAGTTTGGCCAGGGCGAACATCGGGTGGCTGATCACCTCGACCCGTGCCGCCTGCTGCCAGCCTCGGCTGACGATGGCATCGCCGCCGGCCGGCGCGAGGCCGATCATTTTCACGAACCAGGCCGGCACGCCGCTGGCATCAGGCTCGGCGGCACGCTCCACCAGCACCTGGTTATTGCTCAGGTCCACCACGCGGATGCTCGCGTAGTAGCCACTGTCAAAAATCGAACTGACCATCAGCTCGGTCATCGCCGGGTCATCGATGTTCGGCGTCAGCGACAGCGCCAGTGCGGTGGCCGCATCCTGGGCGTGGGAACGCAACTGGTTGACGTACTGCGCACGCGAGCTTTCCAGGCTGACGATGAAGCTACCGCTGAAGGCAACCACTAGAAACACACAGATAGCGATCAGCAATTGTTTGAACAGTGACATCGTAGCTCCTGTTAATTATCCGAACTGGCCGGAAACCCTTCGGCGGTCATTTTTTTCAAGACATCCTGCCAGCGTGACAGGCGCTTGCTATCACCGACTTTTTTGTTGCCCGCCGCGCCGGTCAGCCACAGCCCTTCGCCGTTGAAAGCATAGACGGGCAGCAGGTCCGGACGTTGGCTGGCCGGCAGAATGGGGTCCATCAGGCTGTCCAGTACCAACGGCATGGCTTCCGGGCTTGCATAGTAGGTCAGTACCATATGCGCGCGATTCTGGCGCAAGGCCTTGACGTAGGTTATGCGCAGCTTCTCGGCCGGGACGCCCAAGTGACGCAGGCTGAAGTATTTGGCGATGGCATAGTCTTCACAATCACCGGCACCTTTCCACAGGGATTGAATGGGCGTCGCCCAATAATCGATCTCGTGCCACAGGTCGATATCTTCTTCGTAGTGCAACTGGCGGTTAAAGAACAAGTTGACCACGTTGAGTTGTTCGGTTTCGCTGACCTGCTTTTGCGCCGTGAGCAGGTGTTGCCAGGCATCGATACGCTGGCGCCCGGCGCCCAGGGGCCCGTACAGCGCCTCGGCGCGGCGGCTGATCTGGCTGAAATCCCAATCGGCGAGCAGATTGCCCAGCAGGCCGCCACCCAGCAACAGCGTGATGGCCAGACCGTACAGGAACCGAGGGAAGTTAAAGCGTATCGCCACTGCGAATACCCGAGCTTGCAGCATTGAAGGTG
The DNA here is from genome assembly GCF_024519615.1 of Pseudomonas sp. Pse79. Lineage (NCBI taxonomy): Bacteria > Pseudomonadati > Pseudomonadota > Gammaproteobacteria > Pseudomonadales > Pseudomonadaceae > Pseudomonas > Pseudomonas sp. Pse79. Next base: position 285,098 of record NZ_JALJRR010000004.1, on the reverse strand, counting down.
CGGCAATGGTGCGGTGATACCGGGTAAAAAACAATGGCACGATGAAATCACTTTGTAGCAATTTATCCTGAATAAGTGCCGGTAAATTGGCTATTTTCCGCTCGTCTGAAAGGGTGGCGGCAATTCCATCAAAATAATGACACCTCATAACGCCTGTCACAGAATGTCGCAACCAAAGCGCCGACAAAAAGACTTGCGGTCAGCCTTATCTTGCCGACCTTTCACGTCTTTAATGGCACTGTGAAGGAGTTATGGCCATGAGCCGTACCGATGATCTGTTTGCCCCGTCCGGCAAGAGCCTGACCCGGGAGCCCAAGGCACGGAACGCTCGGCTGCACTTTTTCGGCACCCTTCCATTCGATGATGGCACCCGCGCTAACCAGAAAGACGGCTCGCGCTTTTGCGCCAATGCGCCAGCGGCGTATGAACAACCTCATCATTATGACTTGAGCACACCGCGCCCAACCGTGGTGGCGCTGGTCTCGGTCAACGGCGGCGTCGGCCGCAGCACCCTGGCCACGGCGTTGAGCAGCGGCTTGCAGCGCTTGGGGGAGTCGGTGGTGGCGCTGGATCTGGACCCTCAAAACGCCTTGCGCCAGCATTTCGGCGTGGCCCCGGAGCTCCTGGGCGTCGGCCGCGCCAGCCTGCTCAATACGCGCTGGGAGACGCTCCTGCAAACAGGGTTTGCCGGCTGCCGCGTGATCCCCTTCGGGCACACCGATATCAAGCAGAAGGACAACCTGCAACGTTGGCTCACGCGTGAACCGGAGTGGTTGGCGCAGCACCTGTCGACCCTGGGGTTGAGCGAGCGCCCGCTCATGCTCATCGACACCCCCGCCGGTAATAACGTCTATCTGCATCAAGCGTTGAGCGTGGCCGATAGCGTATTGGTTGTCGTCCAGCCGAATGCCGCGTGCCTCGGCACGCTTGACCAGTTGGACGCGGTGCTGGCGCCTTATCTTGAGCGTGAACGCCCGCCACATTGCCACTATGTGATCAATCAACTGGAAGAAAACTCGGCGTTCAGCCGGGACATGGTCAATGCCTTCAAACTGCGCCTGGGCGACAATCCGTTGGACGTGGTGCATCGCGATCCATCGATCAGCGAAGCCCTGGCCTTTGCCACGGACCCGCTGGATAACTTGGCGGCGAGCGCCGCCTGCGACGATCTCAAGAGGCTGTGCCGGTTGTTGATCGCACGGAAAAAAGCCCGCTAAATCACGCTTTATGCGCTGAACGCGAAATGCTTATGCACAATCGGCAGGTCGCCGATGGCGTCGAATGGGGTTTGGGCGGAACCATTCTCAACACGGCGCAACTGCCTGTTTTGCGTGCGTTTTATTCGCTGCACAAAAAATGATCAGTATGGCATTTGGCCTGTAGCGCAGATGGCTACAACTTCTGTAAGGATTTCATCAACAGAGTTATCCACAGGGCGCGCGTAGGAAAGAATGCGCTTTAATCGCGCTCAGCCAGCACCATAAGGTTGCGTGGGGTCAGGGTGGTTTCGCAGAAGCTGCCTACCGCCACGGTGTAGCCCTGTTCCCGCAGAAACAGAGCCCGGTCCAGCACCAGCCACAGCTCCAGCGGGCGGCGGAACAACCCTCGCAGCAGTTCCAGGTTTCTGACCTCGGCCAAGCGCCGCCAGCCGTGTGCCTCCAGCGCTGTCCAATCCTGCTCGCCTGTGGATAAACCTTTGAGGCCGGCCAACTCGCGGCAATAGTCGGCGAAGGGTTTATCCAGCCAACTGGCGGGCAGGGACGGCGTGGGCAGGTACGTGTCGCAATGGCGCAATTGGCGCTGCAAGTGATCGAAACCCAGGCGCCTGGCCATGGACGTATCCCGTTGCCGGCGCACCCGCTTGCCGGCGGTGACGGTTTCACTGAGGGGCAGCCCCAGGTCATCCACCGATAAGCGCAACGCCGAAGCGCGGCCGACGCTCGACAGTGGCTGATAGCGATCGGTGCGGATGCGGTTGTAGCAGCAGGGTGCCAGCGCCAGTTGCTTGCAGCCGGCAGTGCTGGCCAGTTGCAGCAGACGCACGTGCAGGTCGCCGCAGGCGTGCAGGGCGACGGGTGTGTGTTCGGCGCTGACCGTCACGTCGGCCAGTACGTCTTGCAGGTGATGGGTGACGGGCAGTTGGTGGTGGTCGCTCAAGGCCTGCCCGGCGGCGATCAGGGCCGGGTCGTATTCCAGGCAGGTCAGTTGCTGCCCGCTGTGCAGCAGGCGGCGGCCGAGGTGGCCTTTGCCGGCGCACCAGTCCAGCCAGTGCCGCGGTGGTTGCGCGAACCCCAGGGCGGCGCCGAAGGCTTCGATCTGTTGCCACTTGCGGCCGGGCACATCGACGTTCAGGCGCTGGCGGGCGGGTGCCAGGGGCTGCGTCGGTAACTTATCCACAGCACTGAGGCGCAGCGCCTGCGCGGCCAACTGTGGAAAAGGCGCCGGGGCGGGCAGCTCATGGGGCCGGTTGTGGCTGCTTTCCGCGTCGGCCAGCGAGCGCCGGCGCAGCCACTGGGCGAGCGCGGGATGTTGGGATTCCCAGGGTAACTGGCGATGCGTGAAGGGCCGTGGTCGCCACAGCCCCTGGTGTTCGCTGAGGAACGCATCCAGCGCCTGGAAGCGCGCTTCAACGTCCCTGGCAAGCATCGACTCGCAGCCAGCGTTCCAGCAGTTTGAAACCGCGCACCAGCACATAGGCCATCAGCAGGTAGAACAGGCCGGCGGCGAAGAAGATCTCCACTGGCAGGTACGTGCGCGCAATGATAGTGCGCGCCATGCCAGTCAGTTCGAGCAGCGTCACGGTGCTGGCCAGGGCGCTGGCCTTGAGCATCAGGATCACTTCGTTGCTGTACGCCGGCAGGCCGATGCGCGAGGCGCGCGGCAGGATGATGTAGAACAGCGTCTTCGGCTTGGACATGCCCAGGGCCCGCGCCGCTTCGATTTCACCCGGCGGGATGGCCTGGATCGCACCGCGCAGGATTTCGGCGATATAGGCGGCGGTGTGCAGGGTCATGGTGGCGGTGGCGCACCAGAACGGATCGCGCAGGTACGGCCACATGAAGCTGTTACGCACCGCATCGAACTGCGCCAGGCCGTAGTAGACCAGGAACAGTTGCACCAGCAACGGCGTGCCGCGAAAGAAGAAAATGTAGCAATAGGGCAGGGTCCGCACGTACCAGCGGCGCGAGGAGCGGGCGATGCCCAGCGGGATCGCCAGCAGCAGGCCGGCAATCACCGCAATGGCCACCAGCTCGAGGGTGAGAGTCGCGCCCTGGGCCAGTTTGGGCAGCCACTTGATGATCACGGCCCAGTTCAGGCCCAGGTCGAAATGGGACAGCCAGCTGTAGTCGCCGTTCATTGGGTGCTCCTTGCAAAGCCGCGACTGGCGCGTTCTTCCAGGAAGTGCATGCCAGTCATGGCCAGCACGGTGAGGCCCAGGTACATGAACGCCGCCACCATGAAGAAGGTGAACGGCTGCTTGGTCACGGTCACGCCGATCTGCGCATGGCGCATGATTTCTTCGAGGCCGATCACCGATACCAGCGCGGTGTCTTTCATCAGGATCATGAACAGGTTGCCCAGGCCCGGCAGGGCGATGCGCCACATCTGCGGCATGATCAAGCGGGTGAAGATGCGAAACTTCGACAGGCCCAATGCCACACCGGCTTCACGGTGGCCCTTGGGAATGGCGAGGATCGCACCACGGAACACTTCCGTGGCGTAGGCGCCAAAGCACAGGCCCAGGGCGATGACCCCGGCGGCGAAGGCGCTGAGGGAAAGGTCGGGGTTACCGAAAAACTCCCCGAGGGCACGCATCAGGTTGACCGTACCGAAATAAATCAGCAACACCCACAACAGTTCGGGAATACCGCGAACGAGGGTCGAGTAAGCCCCGCCCAGCCACTGCAGCGGCTTGTATGGGGACGTCTTGGCCAAAGCGCCGGCCAGGCCGAGTACCAGCCCCAGGCACAGGGCCGTGAGCGCCAGCTTGACGGTCATCAGCGCGCCGGCGGCGAGCGCCGGGCCGAATCCGTAGAGATCGAAATTCATGGTGTTTTCATATCGCGGCAGGCAAAGCTGAAAGCCGACGCGCCCCTGGGAGCGCGTCGGGCATACCGTTCAGATCATTCGATGCTGAAAGGGAAGTACTTGTCGTTGATCTTCTTGTAGGTGCCGTCGGCCTTGATCTCTGCCAGGGCTTTGTTCAGGCGTTCGCGCAGCGGGTCGCCTTTGCGCACGGCGATACCGATCTTGTCGCTCTCGACCACCGGGTTGCCCTTGAATTCGTAGGCGGAACCGTCTTTGCTCTTGAGCCATTCGTACTGCACGTACTTGTCGGCGAGGATGCCGTCCAGGCGGCCGGACGTCAGGTCGAGGTAGGCGTTTTCCTGGGTGTCGTAGAGCTTGCTGGTGGTGTCTGGCAGCTTGTCTTCCAGGTAGGTGCCGGCCAACGTCGCGCGTTGTGCGCCGATGATCTTGCCTTTCAGGTAGGCCGCGTCGGTCTTGAAGTCTGCCGTGGCTTTAGGTGCGATGAACTGCAGCTTGTTGGAGTAGTACGGGTCGGTGAAGTCGACGGCCTGCTTGCGCTCGTCGGTGATCGACAGCGAGGACACCAGGAAGTCGAATTTCTTCGCGTTCAGCGCCGGGATGATGCCGTCCCAGTCCGATACATACACTTCGCACTTCTCGACTTTCATCTTGGCGCACAGGGCGTCGCCGATGTCTTTGTCGAAGCCGACGACGTTGCCGCTGGCATCTTTATTGTTGAACGGCGGGTAGGCCGCTTCGATCCCCATTTTCAGGGTTTCTGCCATGGCCGAGGCGCTGAACGCCATCGAAACGGCCGCGGCCAGAAGGAATTTTTTATAGTTCTGCATGCATGTTGCTCCGTTAGCGGTTGCTGGACATGAATTGTTTGCAGCGCGCCGAAAGCGGGTTTTCAAACACCTGCTGTGGCGATCCTTGCTCTTCGACCAGGCCTTGGTGCAAGAACACCACTTCACTGGACACCTGGCGGGCAAAGCCCATTTCATGGGTGACCAGCAGCATGGTGCGGCCTTCTTCGGCCAGCGCGCGGATCACATTAAGTACTTCCTGGACCATTTCCGGGTCAAGGGCCGAGGTGGGTTCGTCGAACAGGATGACTTTCGGCTGCATCGCCAGGGTACGCGCGATGGCCGCCCGCTGCTGCTGGCCGCCGGACAATTGCGCGGGGTAGGCGTGGCGCTTGTCGCCGATGCCGACCTTGGCCAGCAGGGCTTCGGCCACTTCGATGGCTTCGGCCTTGCTCTGGCCGAGCACACGGCGTGGGGCCTCGATGATGTTGTCGAGGATGCTCATGTGCGGCCACAGGTTAAAGTTTTGAAACACAAACCCGATTTCGCTGCGCAGGCGGTTGATCTGCTTGCCGTCGGCGGCTATCAGCTCGCCGTTCTTCGCGGCCTTGAGCTTGAGCTCTTCGCCAGCCACCAGGATCTGGCCCTGGTGCGGGTTTTCCAGCAGGTTGATGCAGCGCAGGAATGTGGACTTGCCGGAACCGGAGGAACCCAGGATCGAGATCACATCGCCGTCGCGAGCGGTCAGCGAGATACCTTTGAGTACCTCCAGCTCACCATAGCGTTTATGCAAGTTGCGGATTTCAAGCGCGGGCGCGGCCAGAGCCATGTGCGGTCCTCATTGTGTTCGTTGCGTTCCTGCTGTTGGGTCGCCTTCCTGGCGAGGCGCCAACCTAGCATAGCGTCCGGATGGCAGCCAACAGCGCGGCGGATGCTTAACAGGTGGTCTGCGGCAAGGTGTCGCATCGACACAGCGGCGTGTCGCGCCATCAACAACCGAACAGCCGTTTGAACCTGGAAAACCCGCAGGCTTCGCGTGAAAAAGGGCGCGATGGTGCCAGCTTTGGGCGGGTGTTGGAAGGGTTAACCGGGCAAACGGTGACCATCGGCCCTTTTATGGGGCGTCACGTACTTTTTGTGTGTATTTGTGGTGCGCGCGTTCGGGTAAAAGTGAGTCGCTCGGTAACGCTGTAGCGGAATGCCAGCATTCTCAATGACTTGCGAGGGCTGCTGGATCGTCCTACAGCCCGCGTCAATCGGGGTTTTGTAACATTTTGGCGCAAATATTGCGTAAAAAATAAAGAACGCCCTGTTTGTTTCTTTTCACGTAAAAGGCACGCGCCGGGCGGACCGTTTTCGCAATTCCTCGTTTAAAGGTGTGTCAATGAGTAGTACGCATAGCTCCAATGACCTCGAACAGGGGCTCAAACCGCGTCACGTCACCATGTTGTCGATTGCCGGCGTCATCGGTGCCGGTTTGTTTGTCGGCTCCGGCCACGCGATCGCCGCCGCCGGCCCTGCGGTACTGCTGGCGTATGCCGCCGCCGGTGCGCTGGTGGTCTTGGTGATGCGGATGTTGGCCGAAATGGCCGTGGCGTCGCCGGACACCGGTTCGTTCTCGACCTACGCCGATCGGGCGATCGGTCACTGGGCCGGTTTCACCATCGGCTGGCTGTACTGGTGGTTCTGGGTGCTGGTGATTCCATTGGAAGCCAACGCCGCCGCGACCATCCTCCATGCCTGGTTCCCCGGCGTGGCCATCTGGGCGTTTACCCTGATCATCACCTTGCTGCTGACGGCGACCAATCTGTTCAGCGTGAAACACTACGGTGAGTTCGAGTTCTGGTTCGCGCTGATCAAAGTCGTCGCGATCGTGGGCTTTGTGATCCTCGGCCTGCTGGCGATCTTCGGCTTCCTGCCGACTAGCCAGGTCAGCGGTGTCTCGCACCTGTTCGACACCCAGGGCTTCATGCCGAACGGCATGGGCGCTGTGCTGGCGGCCATCCTGACCACCATGTTCTCGTTCATGGGCACCGAGATTGTCACCATCGCGGCCGCCGAGTCGAAGGACCCGGGCCAGCAGATCACCAAGGCCACCAACTCGGTGATCTGGCGGATTGGTTTGTTCTACCTGCTGTCGATCTTCATCGTGGTGTCCCTGGTGCCTTGGAACGATCCGACCCTGGCTGCCGTAGGTTCCTACCAGACAGTGCTGGAAAGCATGGGCATCCCGAATGCCAAGCTGATCGTTGACCTGGTGGTCTTGGTTGCCGTGACCAGTTGCCTCAACTCGGCGCTGTACACCGCCTCGCGCATGCTGTTTTCCCTGGGCCGTCGTGGTGATGCCCCCGCCGTGTCCAAGCGCACCAACAAAAGCGGCACGCCTTACTGGGCGGTGATGCTGTCCACCGGCGCAGCGTTCCTGGCGGTCTTCGCCAACTACGTGGCACCGGCGGCGGTGTTCGAATTCCTGCTCGCCAGTTCCGGCGCCATTGCGTTGCTGGTGTACCTGGTGATTGCGGTGTCGCAACTGCGCATGCGTCAGAAGCGTACTGCGGCGGGCGAGACGCTCGCGTTCAAAATGTGGTTGTTCCCAGGCCTGACCTACGCGGTGATGGTGTTCATCGTCGGTACGCTGGGGATCATGCTGTTCCAGGAAGCCCATCGGGTCGAGATCATCGCGACCGGGGTCTTGAGCTTGCTGGTGGTGGCGGCGGGGCTGCTCGTTTCGAGCCGTCGCAAGGCCCAGAGCGTAGGCGCTGCAGTACTGAATTGATGTGATGGAGTGCGGTGCTTGATTGCGCCGCAGTTCAAATGTGGGAGGGGGCTTGCCCCCGATAGCGGTGTATCAGTCAATTAGATGTCGACTGGCACACCGCAATCGGGGGCAAGCCCCCTCCCACATTGCGTTTTGCGTCAGTCTTGGGAAATCACCAGCGCCTGGGATGCGGCGACGTAATCCGCCTGGAACTGCGGCGACTCGACCCACGCCAGGGCTGCCGCTTCATCCTCGGTGTCGGTAGCCCACTGCCGATATTCGATCAGTGCCGCCAGGATAAAGTCGGTGGCCTCTTCTTCGCCTTCCTGCTCCAGCACCAATGCCAACAGCGGGTGCGCCAGGAATGCCGCGCACAGTGCTTGCTGGCTGATTTCGCCGGCAGTACGCATCTCGACAAACAATTCAGTCAAATCCACCGACTCAAGATCGATGCGGCTGTCATCGCCGGCAAATGCATCCGGCTTGCTCGCGACGGCGCGTTGGGTACGGTTTTGCTTGGCCTTGGCCTTTGCCCGGTGGGCACGTTTCTGCTGCTTGTTCGGCGAGGCCATGGGCTCACGTCCTTGGTTCAGGATCTGGGTGGGTATTGAAGCGCAGGTTGAGGGAAATCCCAAGAGGTTCTAGACGCGCGCCGTCATGCGACGGCCCGGTGTGCCGGGCGTTAGCGCGCCGTGCTTCAGCCATGCCAGCGCAATCGGCCACAGCCGATCCTCATACTCGCTGCGAAAGAACGCGAAATGTCCGACCTGTGTTTCTCCGATATCGTCAGGGGCGATGCGCAGGTGAGTGCGTTCGCTGCTGGCGAAGTAGCTCAGCAAGCGCTCGATGGCCGGCACGGTGCCGAAGGGATCGTCGGTGATGCTGATCGCCAGCACTTGCGCCGTTACCCGGGCAAACGGCAATTCACTCAAGGCGCGCCCGCTGGGCCGTGTTTCATAGCTCGGCGTCGGCGTGCTCCAGTCCCGTACCACGCCGGCCGGCGTATCCTCCAGCCAGCCCAGGCGCTTGCCCGGGAAGTAGCCGAACAGCGTCGTCACCAGTGGCATCACCACATGCCACTTGCCAACCATGCGCCAGCGCCCGCTCGCTGCGTAATCGCGCCAGTAGGCGAATTGCGCGCCCACCGTCACCAGGCGCCGGATCACTGCGCCGGACGCCCCGAGCCCCGCTGCGCAGCCGCCAAAGCTGTGACCGACCACGTCGATCGGCTGCCCCGGGAACTCGCGCTGCGCCCGCTGCAATATCGCCTCGAAATCCAGGCGGCCCCAATCCGACCATGAGGCCTTGAAGCCTCGCAGCGAGCCACGGCGGGACTCGCCGATGCCGCGATAGTCGTAGGTGATGACATCGAAGCCGTTGGCGAACAGGTAGTCGGCGAAGCGTGAATAGTGGCGACAGCGCACGGAAGTGGCGGCGTTGATGATGACGACCGGGCGTGTAGGGTCGCTTCGGATGTGGCGCCAGGTGAAGCCGCCAAGCGGGTAGCCGTCTGCGGCGGGTGCTCTGAAGGAAGTGTTTTGGCTGGGTTGAGTTGCAGGCGTTAGCGAAGAGGCATCATTCAAATTCATCGTTTTGGGCCTGTGCCGATTTTTTATTTTTGGTAACGGTTGGCCAGTTTGCCAGCACTTGTACTTCGTTCCGCTGACTCACTAATCTCTGGCGCTCACAACGCCTACAACGCCCGCGCACAGTGGCTTGTTCCGAAAAAACCACACATCTGAGAGAAACGACAGCCAACCATGGACAGATTAGACTGGCAGGCATCCATTACGGAGGTCTCTATGAGCATTCCACGTTCTCCCATCGTTTCGGAGTTTGAAACAGAAGAGCAAGCTGCCAGCTACGACCGTTGGTTTCGTGCCAAGGTGCAGGCTTCAATTGACGATCCTCGTCCTAGTATTCCGCACGATCAGGCGATGGCTGAAGTCGAGAAGGTGCTGGAAGAGAGGCGCAAGGCTCGTGCTTCTCGTTAAATGGCGACCTGAGGCTATTGTCGCCCTGATCGAGATCATTGATTACATCGAGCAGTACAACCCGGTTGCCGCCGTCTCGCTGCACCAAACTATTGTGGTTGCCGCCGAGGGGTTGTCCCTGATGCCATACGGATTCAAGCACGGTCGCTTGTCTGGTACTCGGGAAATGGTTGTTCATCCAAACTACCTGGTGGTCTATCGGGTGACGGAGCACGTTGAGATAGTGATGGTGTTACACACTCGCCAGGAATATCCCAGGGATGTGATCGGGCCACACCACTCGACCTCACGCCAGTAGATGCTTAGGCTTGCGCCTTTGCAATCAGCGAGAGCGTCCTGATGACCCGCGACACCCTCGAACACCACCAGATTCCCCTCTACTTCGCCACCGTCCTCCTGGCCGCCGCTTTCGGTCTGCTCGCGCCGTCATTGGCGCATGGCCTCGGCGTGCTGGTCACGCCGGCCATCGCGGTGCTGATGTATGCGATGTTCCTGCAAATCCCGTTTCTGCAGCTGCGCCAAGGCGTGGGGAACCAGCGGTTCCTGGCGGCGTTGCTGCTGGCCAATTTCGTTCTCGTGCCCGTGCTGGTGTGGCTACTGACGCGTGGCCTGGTGGAGCGTCCGGCGTTGCTGGTGGGGGCGTTGCTGGTGTTGCTGACGCCGTGTATCGACTACGTGGTGGTGTTTACCCACATCGGCAAGGGCGATTCGCGCTTGATGCTGGCCGCGACGCCGCTGCTGTTGTTGCTGCAGTTGGTGTTGTTGCCGGTGTACCTGGGGTTGATGTTGGGCGCGCAGTCCGCGGTGGTGGTGGAGGTGCGGCCGTTTGTCGAGGCGTTCCTGTTATTGATCGTGGTGCCGATGGTGCTGGCGGTGATCACCACCTCGCTGGCGCGGCGATCCTCGGTCGTCAACGCCTGGAACGATGCCTGGGCCTGGTTGCCGGTGCCGGCGATGGCAGCGGTGCTGTTTGTGGTGATCGGTTCGCAAATCACCGCGGTGGTGCGCGATATCGGCCTGCTGCTGCCGGTGATTCCGGTCTACGTTGGCTTTGTGCTGTTGGCGCCATTGATGGGGATGTTCGCCGCGCGCCTGTTCGCGCTGCCGGCGGTGACGGCGCGCGCGGTGACGTTCAGCGCGGCGACGCGCAACTCGCTGGTGGTGTTGCCCCTGGCGCTGGCGTTGCCCGAAGGCGTGCGCGGGTTGGCGGCGACGGCGGTGATCCTGCAAACCCTGGTCGAGTTGATTGGCGAGCTGATCTACGTTCGCCTGATCCCGACGCTGGTGTGGCGCGCAGATCGGCCGGGCACATGAATGTTCAGGGTTGTTCAGGCGCTATTTGGGATGTGTTGGGCACCATAAGCCGCCGCTCACTACCTGGCAGGACAACCGATGGATCAGCGCAACTCTTTTCGCCTGGAGTCTCTGGGCATTTTTCTGATTGCTTTGTTGTTATTTACGTTGGGGATCTGGGACCAGCAGCCTCAGGGGTTTGACGGGCGCTGGGCGTTGTTCATGCAGGAAATGTTTCGCCATGGGGCGAGTCTTTTTCCCACTACCTACGGCCAGCCCTACGCGGATTATCCCGGTACGGCGACGTTCTTCAGTTTTGTATTCGCCCGGCTGTTCGGTGCGCCCAACCACCTGGCGAATGTCCTGCCCACCGCGCTGGCCTCTGCCGGAGTGGTGGCGCTGATCTATCGCTTGCTGGCGCCTTCCAGTCGCGCCTGGGCGCTGTTGACGGTGCTGCTGACCTTGCTCACCACCCAGTTGCTCGAAAAGTCGCGCTCGGTGTGCCTGGATCAGATGGTGGCGCTGTTGTGCGTAGGCAGCTTCTACCTGCTGCACAGTGGCGAACGCCTTGGCTCGCGGCTGCGGCAGTTGGCGGTGTTCCCGCTGTTTATCCTGGGCTTTGCGATTCGCGGGCCGTTGGGCTTGATCGAAGTCTGTGGGGTGGCCTGCGTGTATTGGGCGTTGGGTCGTCCGGGGGAGCGGGTCAGGCAAGTGCTGATCCACGGCGTTATCGGGTTGCTGCTGTTGGCGTGTTGCTGGTGGCTGCTGATGCAGTTGGCGCGGATCAGTGGGGGCCAGGCCTTTGCCGATGAAGTGTTCAAGATGCAGGTTGGCGGGCGCCTCGATGAAATCGGCGAGCCGTTCTATTTCTACTTCCAGCTGAGTCTGTACCGTTACTTCCCGGTGGTCCCCATGGCGTTGGCGAGCATGGTTGCGCTGCGTCATCGCTGGCCGGAACGCTGGGGCAATGACGACGTGCAACTGGTCGTGCGGCTCGGCGCCTGCGGCTTGATGATTCTGCTCGGGCTGTCGGTGCCGCACTTCAAGCGCGCTTATTACATCCTGCCCATGGTGCCGATGTTTGCCGCTGTCGCCGCCTATGGGCTGCTCCACGCACAGAACTGGTTCGTCGGGGGGCGTCGCTGTTACACATGGCTCGTCGCGGCGCTGCCGGCGTTGTGCGTGGTTGTAGTCTTCGTGTGTCGGCATGGGTGGCAGAAGCACGGTTACTGGCCGGACGTTTCGTTGCCGTTGCTGATCGGCGTGCTGGTGATCCTGCAGGGGGCGGTATTGATCGCCTGGCGTCGCGCCGGGCGTTTGGTGTGGCTCAGCGCGATCGCACTGGCGGCGCAGTGGTTGTTGCTGGTGACCGTGGTAGAGCCGGCCAAGGACCTGCAGTTCGACACCCGGCAATTTGTCAGTCAGGTGGAAGCGCTTCGCGCACAAGAGCCTGGACCGTTGGTGTTTGTCGGCCTTGCGCGGGACACTTGGGCCGTGCGCTACATGATGAACCTGGATCACGACGAGCAACCGCTGTTCATCGGGCGTAACCAGCTCGATCAGTTGGACTCGCTGCCACGGCCGTCTTGGGTGATCGTGGCGCGCAAGGAAACCGAGCAGTTGAAGGGCACACCGGTGGAACACCTGGCGCCGATGTTCAATGGGCGACTGAACGACAATCCGTTGTTGGTGTTCTTGCTCAAGTAGGCGGCGCGAGGCGGGTATTGCGTACTGGGGTGACGGTGAGCCACCCCGGTTCGGGATGGGTAAATCGAAGGCAACAAAAAACCCGCACTAGGCGGGTTTTTTGGGTGTTTCAGATGATCGTTGCACCACCTGAAACTTAATAGTGGTGCCCAGAGACGGAATCGAACCGCCGACACGGGGATTTTCAATCCCCTGCTCTACCGACTGAGCTATCTGGGCAACGGGGCGCATTAAACGGGTTTTTCAGGGGGTCGTCAAGCAAGTTTTCAAAAAATATTTAATTATTACCGTCGCTTACGTGCCGACCCCGGTTTTTGATCAATTATTGAGCAGGCGGCACGTAGCCTTCGGCCTTGGCGTAATCCTCGCCGGAAAAGAACTTGTCCATCTCGCCTTGCAGGTATTTGCGGTCTTCGGCGTTCATCATGTTCAGGCGTTTTTCGTTGATCAGCAGGGTCTGGTGTTTCTGCCAGTCGGCCCAGGCCTTGGCGGAGACGTGATCGAAAATGTCCTGGCCCTTGGCACCCGGGAACGGGGCGCGCTCCAGGGCGGGCAGTTCTTCGTGGTACTTGCGGCAGATGATGGTGCGGGTCATGACGAAACTCCTGCGTTCAATGCGTCGGCCGCGCGCTTCAGCAGTTTTTTCACCGGGGCGGCAAGGCCCAGGCGCGGCGGGGTGGCGAGGTTATACCAGAGCCAGTCGGCCTCGGCCACGTGATGGGCGGATTCCTCGACCTGGACCAGCCAGGGTTCGATGGCCAGCTGGAAGTGGCTGAAGGTGTGGATCAGCCCCGGCAGTTCCTGTTGTTTGCCCAGCTCCAGCGCGTGCTGGTGGGCGAGGTGTTCGAGGTCTTGCAGGTCGTCCAGCTCCGGCAGGCTCCACAAACCGCCCCACAGGCCCGTGGACGGGCGACGGTAAAGCAGGATCGCGCCGTCGCCATTGGCCAGCATGGGCATCAGCGTGCGCTTCTGGGGGATGCTCTTGCGCGGCTTGGGGATCGGGTAGCGCGTCTCCAGGCCGAGCATGTGGGCTTCGCAGCCTTTTTCCAGCGGGCATAACAGGCAACTGGGCTTGCTGCGGGTACACAGGGTGGCGCCCATGTCCATCATCGCCTGGGTGTAGGCGTTGACGCGATCATGGGGCGTGAAGCGCTCTGCGGTGGCCCAGAGCTGTTTGGCCACTTTGGGTTCGCCGGGGTAGCCCTCCTGCGCGGTAAAGCGTGCCAGCACGCGTTTGACGTTGCCATCGAGGATCGGCGCGCGCAGGCCCATGCTCAGGCTGGCGATCGCGCCGGCGGTGGACAGGCCGATGCCGGGCAGTTCGGTGAGCTTTTCCACGTCGCGGGGGAACTCGCCGCCGTACTCGGCCACGACAATCTTCGCGGTCTTCTGCAGGTTGCGCGCCCGGGTGTAATAGCCGAGGCCGGTCCACAGGTGCAGCACCTCGTCTTCCGGCGCGGCGGCCAGGGCTTCGACCGTTGGCAGGGAGGCCATGAAACGGTCGAAGTAATTGAGCACGGTGCTGACCTGGGTCTGTTGCAGCATGATCTCCGAAACCCACACCCGGTAGGGCGTGATGCCCTGTTGCCAGGGCAGGTCATGGCGACCGTGGCGGTCGTACCAGTTCAGTACCGCCTCGGAAAACTGCTCGTTTCTCATCGTTTGAACAGGCCTTTCAACGCGTCTTTCAACTGCGGGTTAACTTTGTCGAGCTTCTCTTCCAGCTTCTCGTTGAGGCGGTTGCCAGCGGCCTTGATGGCGACCTGGCCGAGGCCGTCCTTGTCCAGGCGGCACGCCTTGGCGCCCAGCTCCAGCGGGCCACGGCAGCGCAGCGGCACTTCGATGCCCTGGAAGTTGGCGCCTACCTCGCAGGCGGGGTCCGGCACTTCGCGTTGATCGCCCTCGACGATGATGCCGACGCGATAATCCATGCCCAGCACGCGCAGGTCGATGTCGCCGTTGCCGTTGACCGTAAGGCCGGGGATACGCACCTTCAGGTCGGGGTTGTTGGCCACGCCGTTGCGCAACGTCAGGTTGCCCCTGAGTTCCTGGAACGGTGTGTCCTTGGCCCGTGGCTCGCTGCTCAAGGTCTTGCGGTTGAGCAGGGCGATGCCGGTACACAGTTGCTGTTCAAGGTTGGCGTTGAGCAGCACGCCGTTGTTGATCACGAAGCTGGCGTTGCCGTTGAGGCTGTCGATCAGTGCCTTTTGGCTGTTGCCGCGGCCGCTGAGGTTGCTGTCGAGGGTGATCTGGCCCTTGACCGGCGGCGTCTGCCCCTGGGCTTGCAGGATGCGCTCGACCGGCACTTGCTTGATCTGGCTTTGCAGGGCCAGCACTGGAATGTCCTGGCGCACATCGAGGCTGCCATTGGCCTGGAAGCTGCCGTTGTAGAGGCCGCCGCTCAGGCTGTCGAGCTTGAGCTGGCCATCGAGGCCGCTGGCCTTGAGCATGGCGTTCTGGATCGGCAGCTTGCTCAGGGTCAGTTGGCCGAAGGCCAGGTCGGCCTCCACGTCCAGCGTGCGCAGGCGGGTCAGCGGCAGCAGCTTGTCGGTGCTCCAGGCGCCTTTGGTCGGGGCGTCCGGCAGCGGTGTGGTGCCACCGGCGGCCATGGCGCCGGCTTCGCTGTTCTGCACTTCGGCCTGGCGTGCGGCGGTTGCCCCCTTGGCGGATTCGGACTTGGCCGGCAGGTAATTGTCGGCGTTGAAGGTGTCGCCCTTGAGTTGCACGCGCAGCGATTGCTTGGCGAAATCGTCTACGGCAACGCGGCCGGTGAAGGTGCTGCCGTCGAGTTTCAGGTTGAGGTCTTCCAGGGCCAGGCGGGTCGGCGTGCCTTGGAGGCGGCTGACCAGCTCGACTTTGCTCAGGCTGCCCTCGGCCATCGGTGGCAGCGGGTTGCCGATGCTGTCGAGGAACTTGGCCAGGTCGAACTGGGCGATCGACAGGGCGCCGCTGAGCTGCGGGGTCTTGTCCAGGTCGTTGACCTTCAGTTCGCCGAGGGCGCGCAACTGGTTGGCCGAGAGTTTCAGGTTGGTCCACTCGGCAATGTTGGCCGCCAGGTCCACCAGCAGTTGGCCCTGGGTGGAGAAGGTCACGGTTTTGCCTTGCAGCGGTTCGCCGGTGGCTTCGCCGCTGAACCGCATGTCTTCGAACTGATAACGCTTGAGCGCCCGCTGAATGCGCAGGTTGCCGTTGAGTTCGGTCTTGACGCGCATGACCGGCTGGTTGCTGCCGAGGAACGCGGTGAGCTTCAGCGGAATGCTCGCCCCTTCGTGGATGGCACCCGCACTCAGCTGGATGCTTTCGGCGCTGAACTGCTTGCCGGTCTGTTCATCGTTGTATTCGATGCGGGCGTTGTTGATGGTCAGGCTGTCGATGTCCAGGCGGATGGGCTGCGGCGGTTTCTCTGCCTTCACCTCGGTCACCGGTGCCGTCGCTTGCACGGGGGTTGGCGTAGCGGTGGGCGCCTCGGGGGCGTTCTTGCCGATGTCTTCCCAGTTGCCGTGGCCTTGCTTGTCGCGGTTGAGGCGCAGGTTCAGGCCTTCGACGCGCACATCGCTCATCTGCACTTCGCGGCGCAGCAGCGGTAGCACGCGTACCGACAGGCCGAGCATCTGCAGATCGGCGAACGGCTGGGTCGGGTTGGTCAGGGTCGCGACGCTGGCTTCGTGCAGTTCCAGGCCCAGCCAGGGGAACAGGCTCCAGCCGATGTCGCCATTGAGCGTCAGCTCGATGTGGGCCTTGTCGCGGGCAATCTGGCGAATCTCGTCTTTGTAGTCGTTGGGATCGAAGAGATGGGTCAGGGCAAAGCCGAGAGCCACAATGATCAGCAACAGCCCGAGAAGTACCAGACCCAGGATTTTGCCGAACGCTTTCATGGGCGAGTCCTTGTATGTCGATTTCAAAATTTAGCCGCAGAGTATAGCGCCCGATGGCCTGCGTCAGTTCACGGATCGTTACATTGTATCTAGCGCAGGGGGCGGTATTTTGGCGTCAAAAAACACAAAAAATCCGCGAAAGGTAGTGGCATTTTGGTTTTTCTGTCATCCACTGATGCTAATCTCTGCGCGTTCGTCCGCCTTCTGCGACGTAACGTCGCGCTTTAAATGGAGCTTTATTCAACAAAACGGTCACGCCCTGCGTGCAAGGCCGAAGGAGAGAGCGCCTGACGAACACATACTAATAACTGGGGGAAACACTAATGAGCACTAGCACTGCGGCGGGTATTGCTGCCGCGCAGCCTGCGTTCCTGTCCAAGGAGCGCATCATCGCCAAGCCCGGGTTCAACCGCTGGCTGGTTCCACCGGCCGCTCTGGCCATCCACCTGTGTATCGGCATGGCCTACGGCTTCTCGGTGTTCTGGTTGCCGCTGTCCAAGGCGCTGGGGATCAGCGCGCCGGTCGCCTGTGCGCCGGATATGAGCTTTATCGCTCAGGTCTTCTCGTCTCAGTGCGACTGGCCGATCTCCATGCTGGGCTGGATCTACACCCTGTTCTTCATCTTCCTGGGCTGCTCGGCAGCGATATGGGGCGGCTGGCTGGAACATGCCGGGCCACGCAAGGCGGGCGTCGTCTCGGCGCTGTGCTGGTGTGGCGGCCTGCTGATTTCGGCGCTGGGGATTTATACCCACCAGATCTGGCTGATGTGGATCGGCTCCGGGGTCATTGGCGGTATCGGCCTGGGCCTGGGTTATATCTCGCCCGTGTCGACCCTGATCAAGTGGTTCCCGGACAAGCGCGGCATGGCCACCGGCATGGCGATCATGGGTTTCGGCGGCGGCGCGATGGTGGGGGCTCCCCTGGCGGCGGCGCTGATGGGGCACTTCGCTTCGCCGACCAGCGTCGGCGTGTGGCAGAGCTTTCTGGTGATGGCGGCGATTTACTTCGTGTTCATGATCGGTGGCGCGCTGTCCTACCGTGTTCCGCCGACCGGCTGGAAGCCTGAGGGCTGGACCGCGCCGGTGAAAAAAGCCAGCAATGCGATGATCACCCATCGTCACGTTCACGTGAACGTCGCCTGGAAAACCCCGCAATTCCGTCTGGTATGGCTGGTGCTGTGCCTGAACGTATCGGCCGGTATCGGCATCCTCGGCATGGCTTCGCCGCTGCTGCAGGAAGTGTTTGGCGGCAAATTGCTGGGTGTGGATGTGCCGTTTGGCCAACTGAATGCCGGGCAACTGGCCTCGATCGCGGCGATCGCGGCGGGCTTTACCGGGCTGTTGAGCCTGTTCAACATTGGTGGCCGGTTCTTCTGGGCGTCGTTCTCCGATTACCTGGGCCGTAAAAACACCTACTTTGTGTTCTTCGCCCTGGGCTTTGCCCTGTATGCGCTGATCCCGAACCTCGGGCACCTGGGCAACGTGGCGCTGTTCGTGGCGGCGTTCTGCATCATCCTGTCGATGTACGGCGGCGGTTTTGCGACGGTTCCGGCTTACCTGGCCGACCTGTTCGGCACCCAGATGGTCGGCGCGATCCATGGCCGCCTGCTGACCGCCTGGGCTGCGGCGGGCGTGCTGGGCCCGGTGTTGGTGAACTACCTGCGTGAATATCAGTTGAGCATCGGCGTCGAACGCGCCGCCGCCTACGACATCACCTTGTACATCCTCGCCGGCCTGCTGGTGCTGGGTTTCATCTGCAACCTGCTGGTGCGCCCGGTGGCCGACAAGTACTTCATGAGCGACGCCGAACTGGCCGCCGAACAGGCGCTGGGCCATGACAAGGGTGCCGATTCGAGCACCGTGCTGGAGTGGAAAGCCTCCGCCGGCAGCAAGCCGCTGGCTGTCGCGGCCTGGTTGGTGGTGGGTATTCCGTTGGCGTGGGGTGTGTGGGTGACCCTGCAAAAGACGGCGGTACTGTTCCACTAAGTTGACTGCAGGCGGGCGCACCATCCTGGAGCGCCCGCTTGTATGCACATGTCTAGCGTCGACCTTCCTCGCTTCAACTCGTCAGTCTTATCCCCTTCGATGTTTCTGTTTAGCGCCCGCGCCCCTATAATGGCTGCCTTTTTCGCCCAATGATTTTGCGGAGCTGGTGATGGCCGAACGTAAGGCGTCCGTCGAGCGCGACACTCTGGAAACCCAGATCAAAGCCTCGATCAACCTGGATGGCACCGGAAAGGCCCGATTTGATATCGGTGTACCTTTTCTTGAGCACATGCTGGACCAGATCGCCCGTCATGGGCTGATCGACCTGGATATCGTCAGCAAGGGCGACCTGCATATCGACGACCACCACACGGTGGAGGATGTCGGTATCACCCTCGGCCAGGCTTTCGCCAAGGCCATCGGCGACAAAAAAGGCATCCGTCGCTACGGCCACGCCTATGTCCCGCTGGATGAGGCGCTGTCGCGTGTGGTCATCGACTTCTCCGGCCGCCCCGGCCTGCAGATGCACGTGCCCTACACCCGCGCCACCGTGGGCGGCTTCGACGTCGACCTGTTCCAGGAATTCTTCCAGGGTTTCGTCAACCACGCCCTCGTCAGCCTGCACATCGACAATCTGCGCGGCACCAACACCCACCACCAGATCGAAACCGTGTTCAAGGCCTTCGGTCGCGCGCTGCGCATGGCGGTGGAGCTGGATGAGCGCATGGCCGGGCAAATGCCATCGACCAAGGGCGTCCTGTAATGCAGACGGTCGCGGTTATCGATTACGGCATGGGCAACCTGCACTCGGTGGCCAAGGCCCTCGAGCACGTAGGGGCCGGCAAGGTGCTGATCACCAGCGATGCCACGGTGATTCGCGAGGCTGACCGCGTGGTGTTCCCAGGCGTTGGCGCGATTCGCGATTGCATGGCCGAAATCCGTCGCCTGGGCTTTGACAGCCTGGTGCGCGAGGTCAGCCAGGACCGGCCGTTCCTCGGCATTTGCGTGGGCATGCAAGCCTTGCTCGAGCGCAGTGAAGAGAATGACGGCGTCGACTGCATCGGCCTGTTTCCAGGCGAAGTGAAGTTCTTCGGCAAGGACCTGCATGAAGACGGCGAGCACCTGAAAGTCCCGCACATGGGCTGGAACGAAGTGCGACGCACCGTGGATCACCCGCTGTGGCATGAGATCCCGGACATGGCGCGCTTTTACTTCGTCCACAGCTACTACATCGCCGCCGGTAACCCGCGCCAGGTGGTGGGTGGCGGGCACTACGGCGTCGACTTCGCCGCTGCGCTGGCCGAAGGTTCGCGTTTTGCGGTGCAGTTCCACCCGGAGAAGAGCCATACCCATGGCCTGCAATTGCTGCAGAACTTCGCTGCGTGGGACGGTCGCTGGTAGATGGCCAAGAAACCGAAGCTGCCGATCCTGAACCTCACGCCCGAACAGGAACGTGAGGCTACCAACAAGATCAAGCGCTTCATGGAGGACCGTTTCGAGCTCAAGCTGGGCTCGTTCGAGGTTGCCGAGATCCTTGAGTTGTTCACCATTGAAGTTGCGCCGCACTATTACAACAGGGCGATTTTCGATGCGCAGACGCTCCTTAGGGAACGGTTCGAAAGCATCGAAAGCGACCTGTGGTCGCTTGAGAAACCCTGATTTCCCAAGCATTGCTGAATATCGAATAAGGTTTGCCAGATGCTGATTATCCCCGCTATCGATCTCAAGGACGGCGCTTGCGTGCGTCTGCGCCAGGGCCGCATGGAAGATTCCACGGTGTTTTCCGACGACCCGGTGAGCATGGCTGCCAAATGGGTGGACGGTGGTTGCCGTCGCCTGCATCTGGTGGACCTGAACGGCGCCTTCGAAGGCCAGCCGGTCAATGGCGAAGTGGTGACTGCGATCGCTAAGCGCTACCCGAACCTGCCGATCCAGATCGGCGGCGGTATCCGCTCCCTGGAAACCATCGAACACTACGTCAAGGCCGGCGTAAGCTACGTGATCATCGGCACCAAGGCCGTGAAAGACCCGGCCTTCGTCGCCGAAGCCTGCCGCGCGTTCCCGGGCAAGGTGATTGTCGGCCTGGACGCCAAGGACGGTTTCGTCGCCACCGACGGCTGGGCTGAAATCAGCACGGTGCAGGTGATCGACCTGGCCAAGCAGTTCGAAGCCGACGGCGTGTCCGCCATCGTTTACACCGACATCGCCAAAGACGGCATGATGCAGGGCTGCAACGTACCGTTCACCGCTGCGCTGGCGGCGGCGACCAGGATCCCGGTGATCGCGTCCGGTGGCATCCACAACCTGGGTGACATCAAGTCGCTGCTGGATGCCCGGGCCCCTGGAATCATCGGCGCGATCACCGGCCGCGCAATCTACGAAGGCACCCTGGACGTCGCCGAAGCCCAGGCTTACTGCGATGCCTACAACGGCTGAGGACTGACCATGGCGCTGGCCAAACGCATCATCCCTTGCCTGGACGTCGACAACGGTCGCGTGGTCAAGGGCGTCAAGTTCGAGAACATCCGTGACGCCGGCGACCCGGTGGAAATCGCCCGTCGCTACGATGAGCAAGGTGCCGACGAGATTACCTTTCTCGACATCACCGCCAGCGTCGACGGCCGCGACACCACGCTGCATACCGTCGAGCGCATGGCCAGCCAGGTGTTCATCCCGCTGACCGTGGGCGGTGGCGTTCGCACCGTGCAAGACATCCGCAACCTGCTCAATGCCGGCGCGGACAAGGTCTCGATCAACACCGCCGCAGTGTTCAACCCGGAGTTCGTCGGCGAAGCCGCACAGCACTTCGGCTCGCAGTGCATCGTGGTCGCCATCGACGCCAAGAAAGTCTCCGGCCCCGGCGAACCGCCGCGCTGGGAGATTTTCACCCACGGCGGGCGCAAGCCGACCGGCCTGGACGCGGTGGAGTGGGCGATGAAGATGGAAGGCCTGGGCGCCGGTGAAATCCTGCTGACCAGCATGGACCAGGATGGCATGAAAAACGGCTTCGACCTCGGCGTGACCCGTGCCATCAGCGATGCGCTGGGCATTCCGGTGATCGCGTCCGGCGGCGTCGGCAACCTGCAGCACCTGGCCGACGGCGTGATCGAAGGCCACGCCAGCGCCGTGCTGGCGGCGAGTATTTTCCACTTCGGCGAATACACCGTCCCCGAGGCCAAGGCGTACATGGCCGCGCGCGGTATCGTGGTGCGCTAAACGCTGCTGGACACCATGGCAAGTGCGCGGCACTCTCTGCGCTTGCCATGGATTCCGGTAACTTTCATGCTCAAAGACCTGTTGCTCGCGCTCGCCAGTACCTCCGTGCTCATGATCGGAGTGGCCCAAGCCGAAGAATCGTCTGACGCCTCCCTGGTGTTGCTGACGGAAAACTTCCCGCCCTACAACATGGCGAAAAACGGCAAGAACTTCGCCAAGGACGAGAATGTCGAAGGCATCGCCGTGGACATCATGCGCGAAACCTTCAAGCGTGCTGGCATTTCCTACAGCCTCACTCTGCGTTTTCCTTGGGAGCGGATCTACAAACTCGCCCTGGAAAACCCCGGCTACGGCGTGTTCGTGATGGCCCGCCTGCCGGAGCGCGAAGCGCTGTTCAAATGGGTCGGCCCTATCGGCCCGGATGACTGGGTGATGCTGGCCAAGGCCGACAGCAAAATCCAGCTCGACGAGCTGGCGCAGGCGCGGCGCTACAAGATTGGCGCGTACAAGGGCGACGCGATTGCCGAGACCCTGGAGAAGCAGGGCCTCAAGCCAGTGCTGGTGCTGCGTGACCAGGACAACGCGCAAAAGCTGCTGGATGACCAGATCGACCTGTGGGCCACCGGCGACCCGGCCGGCCGCTACCTGGCGCGCCAGGTCGGTGTGACCGGGCTCAAGACCATCCTTCGCTTCAACAGTGCCCAGTTGTACCTGGCGCTGAACAAGGACGTGCCGGACGAAACGGTGGCCAAGCTGCAGGCAGCGTTGGATCAGTTGCGCGAGGAAGGCCTGCTCGACCAGATGATGGCGCGCTATTTGTAGCGATAGGTGCCGTTCTTGCCGTGCCCTGCCATCGCCTGATTGCTGCGCACGCTGATCATCAGTTTGATATCAATCCAGTCCACGCCCTGGGCCTTGAGCTTGGGCAGCTCGCGTTCGAGCACCGCCAGGGTTTGTGGATACGGATGGCCGATCATCACCGCTGAGCCCTGTTTATGGGCCAGTTTGATGGCGCTCTGCAATTGCGTGGTGATCGCGGCTTCGGTGCGTTCGTCGTCGAGGAACACATCCCGCGAGACGCTGGCCAGGCCGATCTTCTGCGCTTCGGCGGCGCCGACGGTCTGCGCGCTGGTGCGGCTGTCGACAAAGAACTTGTGGCGCCGTTGCAACTCGCCCATCAGCCAGGCCATGGCTTCGGGCTGGGCAGTCATGCGGCTGCCCATGTGGTTGTTGATGCCGGCGGTGTAGGGCACGGCCTTGAACGCAGCGTCCAGGCGCTTGCCGAGCTCTTCGATAGGCAACTCGGGGTGCCAGGCGAACGGGCCGGTGGCCGGGTCCATGGGCATGTGCAGGATCACGATCTTGCCGGCCTTGTGCGCTTCGCGGGCGAATTCGGCGGCGTGGGGCGTGTCGGGCATGATCGCCGTGGTCACCGGGCCGGGCAGGGCCAGCACACGGCGATCCCGGGGCAGGTTTTGCCCCAGGTCGTCGATGATCAGGGTCAGGTAGGCTTTGTGCGGTTCGCTGGCCGGGGTCGCGTGGGCGACCCCGGCCAGGCTGCACAGTGCAGCGATGATCAGGGCAACGCGCATATCAACGGCTGCGCGTGATGCTCAAGCCCTTGAGCAGGCTCAACGCCTGGGCCAGTTGGTAGTCATCGTCCTGCGGCATCGGCTTGGCCTTGGCACTGCTGCCGGTCGGCTGGTCGGCGCCGCCGTTGCCATTGCCGAGGTGGCCTTGCAGGTCGGCTTCCTTGTAGTACTCGCTGTCGACCTCGTTGGTGATCTTGGCCTTGCGCACTTCGATGTCCGGCACGATGCCCTGGGCCTGGATCGAGCGGCCGTTCGGCGTGTAGTACAGCGCGGTGGTGATTTTCAGGGCGCGCTCGTTGTTCAGCGGCAACACGGTTTGCACCGAGCCTTTGCCGAAACTGGTGGTGCCCATCAGCACACCGCGCTTCTGGTCTTGCAGGGCGCCGGCGACGATCTCCGAGGCCGAGGCGCTGCCGCCGTTGATCAGCACGGCCAGCGGCACGTTTTCGCTGAGGTCGTTGCCGGTGGCCGAGAAGCGCAGTTCGGAGTTGGCGATACGGCCCTTGGTGTAGACGATCAGGCCTTTGGTGATGAAGTGGTCGACCACTTCCACCGCCGACTGCAGCACGCCACCGGGGTTGTTGCGCAGGTCGAGCACGATGCCGTTGAGCTTCTTGCCGTTGTCTTTGCGCAGCTTGGCCAGGGCCTTGGCCACTTCGTCGCCGGTCTTGACCTGGAACTGGGTGATGCGGATGTAGCCGTAGCCCGACTCCAGCAACTGGCTCTTCACGCTCTTGACCGTGATGGTCGCGCGGGCCAGGGTTACGTCGAACGGCGCACCGCCGTCGCGCACCAGGGTCAGGGTGATTTTCTGGCCGATCTTGCCGCGCATCTTGTCGACGGCTTCGGTCATGGTCTGGCCACGGGTCGGCTGGCCGTTGATCTTGACGATCAGGTCACCGGCCTGGATGCCGGCCTTGGACGCCGGGGTGTCGTCGATCGGCGAGACCACTTTGATCTGGCCGTCTTCGGCGCCGACTTCAATGCCCAGGCCACCGAACTCACCGCTGGTGCTTTCCTGCAGCTCGGCGAAATCTTCCGGGCCGAGGTAGGCGGAGTGCGGGTCGAGGTTGCTGAGCATGCCCTTGATGGCATTTTCCAGCAGGGTCTTGTCGTCCACGGGTTCGACATAGGCTGCCTTGATCCGGTCCATGACCTCGGCAAAGGTGCGCAACTCGTCCAGCGGCAACGGCGCCTTGGTGGTCGCGGCCATGCCGGCGGGTGCAGCCGGTGCGGCCTGGTCGGCGAAAGCCAGAGGCGCGCCGATCACCAGGGCGATCGTCAGGGCCAGCGAAGTGAGGCGGGACAAATGCAGCATGTCGAACGAACTCCTAATGTAGATGCGACCCTATCCTTGGGTGCGGCACCATTGTGCAGGATCGCTCGGGCGGCCCTGCTGACGAATAGCGAAGTACAGCGCCGGGGTGTCCTGGCCGCCACTGTTACCGACAGTGGAGATGGATTCCCCGGCTTTTACCACATCACCTGCCGACTTGAGTAAAGTCTGATTGTGGCCATAAAGACTCAAATAGCCATTACCGTGGTCGAGAATCACCAATAAACCGGCGCCCCGCAGCCAATCGGCAAACACCACGCGACCGCCGTGGACGGCGTGGACCTGGCTGCCGGCGGCCGCGCTGATCATCACCCCGTCCCACTTGGCGCGGGTGTCATCGCCGCGGGTTTCCCCAAAGCGTGCCAGCAGTCGACCATCAACCGGCCACGGAAGTTTGCCGCGCGCGGAAGCAAAAGGCCCGCCGAAGGATTCGCCCGCGCTGGAAACCAGCGGCCCGGGCGCTGCGTGCGCCGGTTTGCGCGGTGCCGGGGCGTCGCTCGTGGCTGCCAGTTCGGCCTCACGCTGGCGCTTTTTTTCCGCTTCCTGCTGGGCGATCAGCGCTTTCTGTCGCGCTTCTTCGGCCTCGCGTGCCTGGCGAGCCAGGGTTTCTTCGATGGTTTTCAACACTTTGCCGAGGTCGGCCTGGTCCTGCTCGCGGGCTTGCAGCTTGGCGTCGCGGGCCTTTACGTCGTCATTGAGCTTGGCCAGGGCCAACTGGCGTTCCTTGCGCACCTTGTCGAGCTGGTCGCGCTGGCTGTCGAGGCTGCTTTTCTGGTCGAGCAGTTGCGATTGCTGGTCGGCGATTTCCTGTTCGACGTTGGCCAGTTGGCGCAGGGTCTCGTTGAAGCCCTTCAATTGGGCAAGGCGTGCCTTGCTCAGGTAATCGTAGTAGGTCAGGGTGCGTGCGAATTTTTCCGGGTTCTGCTGGTTGAGCAGCAGCTTGAGGTACTCCTGGCGGCCACTCTGGTAGGCGGCGCGGGCCTGGATCGCGATCAGGCGTTGCTGTTCAACGCGGGCGCTCTGGAGTTTTTTTTTCTCAGCGTCGAGTCGCTCCAGTTCCGACTCGCTCTTCTTTAATTCTTTTTGTAGCTCCTGGACCTGCTTCTCCAGCTTGCCCATCTCGGTTTCCGTGCCGCGCAGGTCTTTCTGCACCCCGGATTTCTCTTCCTGGAGCTTGCCGAGCAGTTTTTTCAGCTCGGTGATGTCCTGACGCGTAGCGTCCAACTGTTGTTGGGTTTGCGCGCGCTCATCGGCAAATGCCGGTTGGAGCAGGCAGACGAGAGCGAGGGTAATCAAGGCGCGAAGCATAGAGACGGGCGACACCAGGGAAAGGGACGGCCTAGTATGCCCGGCAAGCGCTGCAAAAAAAACGCCCAATTCGGGCTTCTGGGCAAGATAGGTGCCGAGCGGCAGTGGTATGGCGAAAAGACATCTACCCAACACCGCGAGTCCAGTGTGGGAGGGGGCTTGCCCCCGATTGCGGTGTGTCAGCTGAATAGGTGTTGGCTG